>NZ_JBNHER010000229.1:0-40011 GCF_050015975.1 Dapis purpurea BLCC-M126
CGATTGGATATGGCGAGGTTTCCTCGCCATATCCAATCGACCGCTTGTTTCTCCTTTAAAGGAGAGGCTTTATACCTTAATTATTCGGTAACAGATGACTTAAGGAGTTGAAAAAATAAAAATGGGCATCAGAAAAATCAATGAAGCTGTCTCGAAATTAAAAGCAATTATTTAATTAAATATAAATACAGCAATCCTAAATTTAGTTGTTGAAATAGTGATTTTGATTAGCCTTAACTATTAAGACTTAAGCTTTACCAATTTAATAGGATTGCCATACCAAACATTCAAAATTTATTTTATACCAAAGGCTGTCGCATTGGAGTACGACCGTAAGGATGTCCTTTATAACTAATAACAATTTGATTAGCTAACCATAAATCTAAACAACGACGCATTAATAGGTAGCGATCGCGCCACAACTCATGGCACTTTTCTGTTGATGGGCAGTCAATCACCATTACTACCCTGGAGCCAACTAACTCACGCTTTAACTGACAACTGTCTAATCCTATAGGACTCCCAGACTGAAACCGTTCAATTGCTATAGATTCTATATTGCCCATTGCTATCTTAAATGAATTCTAAAATAAATATAAAAAATTTTTGGCATTATGTAAAGAGGAAACTTGTCAAATTTTTAGTTTTATTTCTGTTGCAACAGATACTATTTTTTAAGTCAAAAGTCAAAAGTCAACATTAAAAAATCAAAAGTTATTTTTTGCTGTCAAGAAATTTGAGAATTTGATATTTTAATCGCCACAAAAACACCATTTTTTTTGTCAACGCTATTCTAAATATATAGAGACAATAAAATTGTCCCTAAAGCTGAATAAAACATCAACCGCACTATAGGGAGGCCAAGTGTTATCTAGCCTTGCAGTAACTAGCTCTCGTCAAGCAGAAATAGTCGAAATTGTCCTCCGTAACGGTTGGGACTACATGAAAACTCTTCTCACAGGAGGCAAAACTGGTGAACCAGACTTACCAACACCAGCAGTTCTGCGCAATATTTTTGTAGATTTAGGCCCAGTATATGTAAAACTTGGTCAGCTACTAAGTACACGTCCAGACCTATTGCCAGCGGACTATATCGATACCCTGTCAAGTTTGCAGGCAGATGTACCACCAATATCTTGGTCTGAGGTAGAAATCTTAATTCGTCAACAACTCTCCCAGCCTCTAGAAGAAATATTTAGCTACATTAATACTGAGTGTGTAGCAGCAGGTTCTATTGCTCAAACTTATAAAGCTACTTTAAAAGACGGTACGGAAGTAGCTCTCAAAGTTCAACGTCCCGGCATTGATAAAATAGTTGATAAAGATATTGCGTTGCTCAAAGGTTTAGGTGAGTTAGTCTCATTTACAGAATTCGGCAAAGACTACGATATCCTGTCTTTAGCTGAAGAATTTGCTGTAGCCTTGCGAGCCGAACTTGATTTTACCAAAGAAGCTGGTTATACTGACGAACTACGCCGGAACCTATCTACAAGTAAGTGGTTTGAACCGAAGCAAATTATGCTGCCGAAAGTATATTGGGAACTGACCACCCCGAAGCTTTTAGTTCTCGAATGGCTCAATGGTAAACCAATTTTATCAGCAAAAGTTAAAGGTACTAACTACAATGGCGATATAAATTCAGAAAAGCAAGCACTTTCTACCTTATTATGTCGTGCTTTCTTTCAACAATTTTATATCGATGGTTTTTTTCACGCCGATCCCCATCCAGGGAATATATTTTATTTGGAAGATGGGCGAGTTGCTTTACTAGACTGTGGAATGGTAGGTCGCCTCGATCCTCGAAGTCAACAGAATTTAACAGAATTATTATTAGCAATAGTTGATTTAGATGCTAAAAGATGTACTCAGCTAACTTTAGAAATGGCAGAAGTTGCTCAACGTTCAAACTTAGCTAAGTTGGAAAATGATTACAGCAAAATGCTGCGAAAATATTACAATCTTAGCTTAACTGAAATTAACTTTTCTGAAGTATTTTATGACATCTTACAACTGTGTCGTAACAACAAAATTAAATTACCAAGTAATTTAGGTTTATTTTCCAAAACTTTAGCAAATTTAGAAGGAGTAGCTCGTAGTTTTTATCCTCAAATTAATCTTTTGGATGAGATTAAACCATTAATGACTGATTTATTTCGCCGACAATTATTAGGGGATGATCCGGTGCAAACTTTATTAAGAACAGCTATTGATGTGAAGAATTTATCTTTAGAGTCGCCTCGTCAACTAGACTTATTTTTAGATAGACTTACTTCTGAAACATTGAAGTGGAATTTGACTCTAAAAGATATTGAACCTTTGCGTCGTAGTGTAGATAAGTCAGCCAATAGATTATCTTTTAGTGTGGTTGTAGGTTCGTTAATTATTGGTGCTGCTATTGTAACTGCGGGTTCTCAAGGTAGTCAGTTATCTTTGTTAAGTGAAGCTTTATTTGCAGTAGCTAGTTTTCTTGGGTTGTGGTTAATTATTAGTATTCTTCGTTCTGGCCGTTGGCGAGAGTAAAATAGAATTTAGAATTTAGAATTTAGAATCATTAAATTTTGTATTTCATATAAAAAAATAAATTAGGGAGTATTTGTTGAATCTAAATACTCCTGATTATCTATATATATTTGAATATTTTCGAGAATCTGTCTCAAATATTCTACTACTTTATCTTTTATTTTTATTAGTTCATCAGCACCTCTTTCTTTTCCTACCTCAGCAAAAGATTTAATTCCATGAGCTAAATCATTTCTGTTAGTCTTGACTGTTAATAAATCACCCCCATTACTTGTTTCTGTATACTCTGTATCGGCAGAAAATCCATATTTACTAGCAATATCTCTAATCAATCTAGCATCAATATTTCCAGAAAATAGTTCTTCTCTCTTAAATCCAATTTTAACAATATCAAGAGATATGTCTTGAATTTGAGCAAAAATTTGATCGGGGTCTCTACGCTTGAGATTCCGAAGCAAAATTTTCTTTAATTCAGGTTTAATATTATCGAAAGAAACACCTTGATTTTGTAGCTTATTAAATATTGCTTCAATAGCATCTTTCATTGTCGATTCTATTAAATTGTAAAGTAATAAATAACCACTTGCTTTGAGAGTATTTTCTAACTCAGTGTCTATTTTTTTAGCTTTACTATTTCCTTGACCTTCTGTGATTAATTTTATTTTTCCTTGCTGTAAATCTTGGAGGAAATCAAAATATTTACTTACTTCTTCAGAGCGCTGATTAAAATCTTCAAATGATATAGTCATTATTTACCTAATAGTTGATCCCTCACATATTCAATTCGTTTAACTACCTTAACATTAGAACTGCTTCCATCACTTTTTGTGTACTCTTGAAATTCCTTTGTATTGAGTAAATTATTTCCTTGATACTGAAGATTGTTTTTTTCCCTCAAGGCAAGAGCAATACCTACAGAAAGAGATTCAAATTTAATTCTAGTTGTTGTTTGATCTAAATTTTTACCTGAGCGAAAACCATTAGGAAAATGTTTTCTCACAAAATCTATCATTGCTTCAAATTCATGTTTCATTTCCTTTAAATTTGTTTTTTTATCTTGATTAACATTCTGCAAATATTCATTAAGAAAATCATTGATTCCTGGTTTACTTTTAAAATTTTGATAATTATTTAAGAAAGCAAAAAAACGTAAGACATATTCTTGAGGTTCACGTCTATCAATAGCTGTTTGAGAAAAAGAGCAAAGGTCTCTAAATGTTAGTAACTTTGATAATTTTTCAACTAAATCAGTAACTGAGCCTGGTAATATGCCTCTGCGTTTCTCCATTTCATTTAACTGAATACTACCTGTATTAATTCTTTCAAAAATATCTCTTCGTGTTTCTTCATCTGCTTTTTCTGTTAGTTGAATTATTCTAATAGTAGCTCTGTTGAAGCGTCTCTGACGAGGAAGAGATAGGTCTTCAAATCTAAAATTATTGAGTTTACTTAACTTTTTCAATTCACATAGTATTAGCTCATTGTTAATAAATCTAGTTAGGGTACGGATACGTTGAGTACCATCTATAATCTCTAAGCGAGCTTCATCTTCTTCATTTTCTTCATCATTAATATCAGCAACAAATATAGGAGGTATTGGCAATCCTAAAAATACAGACTCAATAAATTTTGACTGATCTTTTTCTTCCCAAACCATCTCTCTTTGATAATCAGGTATAAATAACTCATTAGTATCGTTTTCTTTTCCTTCCATATACTTCTGAACAATAACTTCTACTGGATATTCAGTTGTTCGATAATCAACAGCTTTTTGCTTTTCCCTAATCTCAGCTTC
The DNA here is from genome assembly GCF_050015975.1 of Dapis purpurea BLCC-M126. Lineage (NCBI taxonomy): Bacteria > Bacillati > Cyanobacteriota > Cyanophyceae > Oscillatoriales > Microcoleaceae > Dapis > Dapis purpurea. The sequence continues at coordinate 4,316 of NZ_JBNHER010000229.1, forward strand.
AGCAGCTTCTTTTTGTTCATTAGTTATTTGAAATTTACTATTAGTTGCTTTTGGCTTTGCTGGCATATTGTTGTTTTGGGTAGGTTGTCTAATATTTAAAGTATATGATACCTCTAAATCCCTTTTATCAACTGAATATTTAAGATAGTGAGAGATTATTATAAGATTTAATTTAATTAAAAATTCCCAGAACTTAGCTGATATATTAATAAGCTGTAAGTCCTTATAAACCAAACATCAATAATAAATTTTCAACCAGTTATTCAAGCTATTAATTTTTGGTTAAGTTTGTTTAAACTTTTAGAAGAGTGGTTAAGTTTGTTTAAACTTTTGGAAGAGCATTTTATATTAAATCTAAGGAAACTTAAAATTTTAACTGTATGGGGATCTATTAAAGTAGCGAGATATAACACTATTTCAGCCTGTTTAACCAGACTTAATCTGATACTAAATCACAAAAATACTAAATATTCAGTCAAAAATATATCTATTATCCGAAATTTGATTAGCTAAACTTGATATATATAAGTAATAGCCTATATAGCTCTTAAACTTTCCTCTTTAATCTTGAGTTAAGCAAAAATCCATAACAGAGTCTCTGGAAAATAGTCTGTTTTTTTAGAGAATTTTTTGTATAAAAAATTCTCTACCTATCTACCCATCCTGCCCTTGTTCTTGAGTATTCCTACCCTTCTTAAAAGAGGGATAGGGTATCTCGATATCAATAAATACTTTCTGGCGCTCCTTTCAATTCAGGGTAATTATTACTTCAAGTGATTGAGATTTTTAGGCTACTAATCAAGCAACTTGAGCTGACAAGGCAAGATTAAGTTAAGTAAACAAAATTATTTGTATATCTACTACTCAGGTATATTTTTTGTTCCCTCTCTTGCTCCTCATTCCCGACCCGGAATCCCACGACTTTTCTCCACCTCGACCATGAGTTAAATTAATTTTACCCAGGTACTTAGTATGACTATTTTATTATTCAAAAAAGTCGGTTTGATTGCCTTGATACCTGTATGTTTAACTGTATTTTTTGAGTATCCTTCTTTCTCAAAAAACTATACTCAAAATCAAAAAATTTCAGCAAATAACAATTACATATTCAAACTTAACAAACCTCAGTCTGTTAAATATAAAAATCAATATCCTACCACATATATTAGAAATGGAATGGAAGTATCTGAAGATGGCTGTATCATCAAAAATTTAACATTGAGAAATGGCATGAATCTCAAAATCAAACAAAACTGTAATTAGGGCAGGCTGAATAAATCTATAACTCATATATCAGAAGTTTAATATCATTTATCATCCATTAATTCTTTATTTCAAAACAACTTTATTGTTCTATAACTTGCTTGAATATCATAAATATTATTGAGCCAAGCAATTATTTTAATATAACTATCAAATCCTTGTTAACAAGGCATTATAAATCTCAACCATGCCCTAACTATGCTAACAAAACAGATAAGAACAAACTCAACAACAGGATTTATAAATGTATTGACTGTGGTTATGAAAACTCAATAAATATTATTCTAGTAAAATAATTCCAATACCAATTTCCAAAAATATTATTACATTAGTTTAAGTTAGGTAGGAGACGAAACCCTTCAGATTAACCACGTAATAGTGTAGGGTTATTAAGAGACATCTCCGATAATCAAAAATTAAATCAATTATAGTGCAGAAATAATCAATTATTTTCCTCTACTTCCTTCTCCCTACTCCCTACTCCCTCTTTTCGGGAGAGGTCTAATAGATACGCATATTACAACTACAAATTTCTCTATCTATTCATACTCTAATAATACTCATATCGGACAAATTTACCAGTTCTAATGGGTAAATCTAGATAATTATCCTGGTATGTTGTGTCCTGCAACTTCATTTCATAGACTTGGATAAAAGAGTTTATAGTTGAGTATTACGATTGAGACTATAATAGATAACTAGCTATATATGCAATTGTTTATTATTAGAAAGTCGCCCACTTATGGGTGAGACTTTAGACCAAATTGATTGGTAACTATGACCAAAAAACAGGGTCTTAAGCCTCCCCTTTTAAGGGGATGAAAAGCCGTCGTTTAGCTAGCGCACAACTTTCCTATCGGAATGCTAAAGCAAACGCACTTCGGCTGTTGCCGACATGATTTGCGGAGCTTTCCGTAGGATGGGATGGCTAAGTTTCCTTGCCATATCCAATCGACCAAGAGAAAGTAAACGTCACTGTTTCAAGCCTCTGACTTCAGCCAGAGGTACTGATAACTGATAACTGATAACTGAAATGACACAAACACCACCTCCTCGTCCCCCTGCTCCACCACCGCCAGGAGCCCGTGGTTTACCACCTCGTCCACCTGCTCCTCCCTCTCCTCCAGGAGCAAGAAAACAACCAACAGCCCCTCCAAAACCTTCTAATTCTTCACCAGCATCAGCTCCAGCTCCTCAACAAACTATTCCTCCTACAGAAACTGCATCAGCCCAGCCACCAACTCCTTCCGGTCCAGAACTTGGTCCAGGACAAGTAAAATTGACAGAAATTGTCCGGCGGGCTGAACAAGAAGGAATTTCAGATATTCACTTGGGTGTAAATGAAATACCAAGATTTCGTAAGCGTGGCGACCTCGTACCAATTGAATATCCAGAGACCGACTTAGGCACTTTTATGAGTTGGCTACGGGAAATTATGAAGGATGAGGAAATTCGGACATTCCAAGAAAATCTAGACTTTGACGGTGCCGCTGACCTAGGTTTTGTCCGAATACGGATTAGCTTGTTTGATTCTCTTGCTGGTCCAGCTATGGTATTACGACTGATTGGTGCAAAAATTCTGAAGATGGAACAACTCAGATTGCCAGAAGTGTTTAAGAAAGTTTGCCACTACCATAAAGGATTACTTTTGGTTACAGGGCCAACAGGTTCTGGTAAGTCCACTACCATGGCAGCGATGATTGATTATATGAATGATACTTTTCCTTATCACATCATCACTATTGAAGATCCTGTAGAATTTGTCCATGAAAGCCGAAAATCTTTGATCAAGCACCGGGAGGTAGGTAGACATACCCTGAAGTTCTTCAACGCTCTTAAAGGTGCTCTCCGTCAAGACCCCGACTTAATGTTAGTAGGGGAAATTCGGGATAAAGAAACGGTAGGAATTGCCATTAAAGCAGCATCAACAGGACACTTGGTGATGGGAACTTTGCACACTAATAGTGCCGTTAAAACCATCACTCGTATTCTTGATATGTTCTCAGCTGAAGAACAACCAGCAATTAAATTAGCTCTTTCAGAAATTCTGGTAGCGGTTATTGCTCAGTTGTTGTGTAAGACTACTGATGGTAAGCGAGCAGCTTTCCATGACATTTTGATTAATACTGATGTAATTAAGGAATATATTCTCAAAGATCAGTACGAAGACATTAACCAAATCATGCTCAAAGATACTTATGAAGGCATGACTACTATGAACAGGTCTTTGTATGAGCTTTACCAAGAAGGTAGAATCACTGAAGAGATAGCAATCGATCAGTCACCTTCCCCGAACGAAATGGCTCAAATGCTACGGGGCAGAATTTAAAAAGATTATTAAATTTTCAATTTCAAGTTTTCCAGATCAACTAAAGTGTAAATTGACAATAGAAACTCAATAATTAGGAAAATTTGGACACGCCCTAGCTCAAACTAGATAAAAAGTGTTACTAGCTTCAGTATCATAAGTCTTATACTCAAAAGTTTGCAGTTGATCTTAAATTTATTTTCTTGAAGCCAACTACTCCAGAATTCCCCCAGTTATTCAAAGGTATTGCCTTGTTTACACCTGGGGGAGATTTAATTTATTGCATAGACCCAAGCAAAAAAAATCGATGGCATCTACACCTATGTGTAGAGCTGCAAGAAATATTGGGGCTATCTGAACCCCCACATTTCTTAATACCTGGATACACTGCAACTATTGATAAATGGCTAGACCCTGACACTCAGCAAGTCCAAGTTTTTGCCGAAGCTTATGTCCCAGTCTTGAGATACCAAGCATTGCTTAATGCAATTTTTCATACTGGTGAGATGATTTGGCAATCAGCTCCATGGTCAGAGGAATTTTGTAATCCAATGGTAATTGCTACTTATTATGATCGGTTTCCTCAACTCTGGGAAAATCATGACCTTGTTGTGTGTCTTGATCGACAAGAGTTTAATCTAGATTCTATTCCAGAGGAAATCTCAACCTTAACTGTTGATTCACAACCAGAAGTGGAAGGCTATGTTCTCCGGTTATTTGTATCAGGTAAAAATATTGCTACTGAGCGGACTCTTCAGAGTCTCCACCAAATATTAGAAAAATCTCTTTCTCTTCCTTATACTTTAAAAGTAATAGATGTGTTTCAACATCCGGAACAGGCTGAAGTAGATTTAATTACTGCTACTCCTACTTTGATTAGAGTTTGGCCTCTACCTGTCCGTAGAATTGTTGGGGAATTTGATGATGTGGAAACAATTCTCAAGTTGTTAGAAACTACTAATCGAGATTCTAAAATTTAGATTTTTTGGCATCTTAGCCGTCAATAATGGTCAATAATTAAGAACTAATAATTAGGACTTGGAGATTAAGTATAGCAATCCTAAATAAACTGTAACAACTTAAAAACTATAGCCCTACACAAATAGCTTAGGATATTCCTCTTTTCCCTTAAAACCAAAATTTATTGTCCTAACCAAAAGATGTAGTGCTATACAAATAAACTCCGAGACTGTTGCCCATTGCCTATTCTCTATTCCCAAACAGCGACAAGATTTTGGACACGAATAAAATAGGATTGCTGTATCAAAGCCTTTATCTATAAATTCGGCGTTGCTGACTTTTGACTTTTGACTTGAATAAAAATGGAACTTTGGGATATTGCTGCTATTGACCAACACGCTCATAACTTGTTACAACCAGAAGCGATCGCTGGTTATCCTTATGTTGCTGCTTTTTCTGAAGCTCATCATCCCGATATTATTAATTATCATGCCCGTCATACCCTATTTTATCGTCGAAGTTTAAGGGATATGGCAGACTTATTAAAATGTGAACCGCAAGAGTCAGAAATATTAGCTAAACGAGATAATTTAGGCTTAGAAAATTTAACCAAAACTTGTTTTAATGCTGCCAATCTTGACACAATTTTGTTAGATGATGGTTTTCTTCCAGAGGAAATTTTACCTTGGCAATGGCATCAACAATTTGTAGGGGTAAAACGACTATTAAGAATAGAAAAAATTGCCCAAAATCTCATTCCCCAAGTGAATAGTTTTACAGAATTTTGGGAAAGATTTAGAGCAGAAATTGACTCACCACCACCAGAAGTCGTTGGTTTTAAAAGTATTGCAGCTTATCGTACAGGTTTAGAGATTCAACCTGTAAATATAGAATTAGCAAAATCTCAATTTAATACTTTAAAAAAAATAACAGGAGAAAAACCACCGCGTCTGAATGATAAGTCTTTAATTGACTTTTTAATAATCCAGACATTAGAAGTAGCTGCAAAACATAAAATGCCAATACAATTTCACACAGGAATTGGCGATCCAGATTTAGATTTACGTTTATCAAATCCTCTACATTTACGGTTTATATTAGAAGATAATCGCTTTAGTAATGCTCCCATTGTTTTACTACACGCTTCTTATCCTTATACCCGTGAAGCTGGTTATTTAGCATCAGTTTATCCGAATGTTTATATCGGTTTTGGGCTAGTGATACCTTCCTTAAGTGTGGCTGGAATGAGATGTGTAGTTAGAGAATTAATGGAATTAACGCCTATTAGTAAATTGATGTATTCTTCCGATGCTCATTTGATTCCTGATTTATATTATTTAGGTGCGAAATGGGGGCGAAAAGTTTTGGGAGAAGTCTTAGATGAATCAGTGAAAGATGGAGATTTAACTGTTAAAGAAGCTGAAGAAATAGCTGTGGATATTTTACGCCGAAATGCTGATAGTATTTATAGGTTGATTGATTAGGAAGTCAAAATTATTAGAGGAGTTTAATTATTATGACAGACAATGTAAATACTTCGGCTATCGAAACTTATGATCCTCAAAAAGAATCGGTAGAGATTCTTGAAGTTGTTTCTGATGGGTTATCTAAATATTTAAAACATCTTGGTTTGCCTCATAAAGATATTTTAGTACAAGTTAAACAACGTCAAAGAGCTATTTTAAATATACAAGAAATTATTCCTGATTTATCTTCAAAACAAAAGGAATCTGCATTTTATCTATCAAAATTTATCTCTGCTTTGATGATGGGTTTATTTGATGCAGCACTTAATTATCTTTGGGACGAAACAATTCAAAATCTTCGGAGAAAGGTAGCAACTTTTGACATTAATTATTTTTATGATACTGCTATCAAAGACCCAAAACAAAGAAATAAATTTAAAGATGAACAAGACTTAGTTAATTTACAAGATTGGGAATTAGTAAGAGGCTGTGAAGAAACAGGCATTATTACTCAACTTGGTTATAAACATTTAGATCATATTCGAGATATGCGTAATCATGCTAGTGCAGCTCATCCTAATCATAATGAAATCACAGGATTACAATTAGCTTCATGGTTAGAAACTTGTATTCAAGAAGTGATTGGTAAAGAACCTGAAGGAGCAGTTATTGAAGTTAAAAAACTTTTAAAAAGTTTACGAGAAGAAAATTTATCGAAAAATGATATTTCTCCTATTTCTGAAGGAATCAGAAAACTTCCAGAAGAATTAATTCATTCTTTATTAAGAAATGTTTTTGGAATGTACACAGATGTAGATATAGATGCAAACATACGAAGAAATATTAATCTTATTGCTCAAGAAATATGGAAAGTTTCTGCTGAAGAAGTGCGCTATGAAATAGGATTAAAATACTCTTCTTTTGAAATAAATGGAGAAATATCTCGAAAAAAAATAGCCTATAATTTTTTAGAAAATGTACAAGGATTGTCATATTTACCTCATGATACTCTTGCCCTTAAGTTAAATGAAGCACTAAATACGCTATTGATAACTCATAATGGGTTGAATAATTTTTATAACGAGCCAACACCTGCAAAATTAGTTGAATCTTTGATTGCAAATAGTGGAAAAATCCCCAAAAGTTCCATTATCGATTATGTCAGGGTTTTGACAATATGTAGAATTGGTAATGAATATGGAGTCTCAAATAATGCTCAGGAAATTTATGATAATTTAATCGCTAAATGGTCTAATGATGAGGCAAGATGTTTAATAAAATTACTTGCTGAAGATTCCAAATTACTTTCTAAGTTACAATTCCCTTCTTGCCAAAAAGAATTTAAAAATATAATTTCAAATATTTATCCTAATATAACAGAACAATTGATTAAAGATATGCTTGATTTTATCAAAGATTTTCCTGCAAATAGACGACTTAATTCAATCCCCACAGATAAGGAATTTCAACAAAGATTAGATAATCTTAAAGTCTAAGATTATAATATAATTTGCTCTCAAAACTTACAAAAGCTTGTTGTTGGCTTTGACTTTGTTCTACCCAACCTACAAAGTGCTACAGTTGCCAATAATAAGGAATTAATCTTTTCTCTACTAAATAAGTAGAACAATTTCAGAACAGAAGATTTATAACAAAGAAAATTATCAAAAAATCGACAACTCTAGTATTTGTAGGTTGGCTTGAGGCAACGAAACCCAATACACATATTAAAACGCACTAAAGTTAGGATATCTTACTATTAATATTGCGATATTTTTTTAACCAAAATTTATTCTCTTATAGCGCTTTTCAAATCAATACCTCACGTCACAAAATATGGTAGGGAAGGTTCCATGGAACCTCCCTACGACTGTAGTCTACCAAAATGAAAACCACTGTAACTAAAAAATGTACTTCCATAAAAGTTTTTGTTGGGTTGCGCTGTTGCTTAACCCAACCTACTGGACTGACACAGCTAAAACTGTGCATTAGAAAAATGACTTAATCTCTGATAAATTCAGACTTTTCCTAAAAATTTATTGCACCATTTAAGGCGTGTCAGTCTACTACTGGACTGTTTCACCTAAAATAGTGCATTAGCTTTTCGGGCTAAATTCTTGCTATAGATAGATTCCAGCATTTTTATAAAGCAACATTTAAGATGAAACAGTCCACTACAACTATTCCCTCATTCTTCCCTATTCCCTATTCCCTATTCCTTTCTTCCTACAATAAATCCTTAAACTTAGGATGATTAGCCAAACTCTTCAAAACCTTCTTAATATCCTGTGATCGCTCCTTTTTGACAATCAAAGTCACATTCCCATCCCTAACAACAACCACATCCTCCAGACCAATAGTTACAATAGCATCATCATCACTAGAGGAATAAAAAATCGACCCCTCAGTATTTAACCCCAAATGATTAGCCAACTCCACATTCGCACTATCCCCCTTAACCAAACGTTCCAAAGCATTCCAGTCACCCAAATCATCCCAACCAAAAGCCACAGGTAAAACAAAAGCCTTCTCAGTCCTCTCCATTACCACATAATCAATACTCTTCTTCTCCAACTGAGAATAACCCTCAGCACCCATATCCTCCAAAACACTCATCATTGTCGGCGCATACTTTCGTAACTCCGCCAACATTACTCCTACCCTGAACACAAAAATACCGCCATTCCAACTAAAGCGCCCTGTTGCCAGAAATTCCTCAGCCTTCTCTCGGTCAGGCTTTTCCGTAAACCGTGCCACCTGATAAGCATCAAACCCACCAAAATTTCCTGCCTCTTTTCCCTGTTCAATATATCCATAGCCAGTAGAAGGGAAAGAGGGCTTCACACCCAGGGTAACAATAGCCTCCTGGTTAGTAGCCAATTCGGCCGCTGCCTCCAGAGTTTTCTGGAATACTTCTGGCTCACCGATCCAATGGTCAGCCGGAAAAAATCCGACAACTGCATCTTCCCCATAACGGCGTGCCGTTTCTATTGCTGTCCAAGCAACAGCAGGGGCAGTATCCCTGCCTTCTGGTTCTGCCAATATATTTTCCTGTGGCATCTGGGGTAACTGTTGTGCCACACCTTGGGCTAACATTGCCGAAGTAACAACCCATAAACCATCCCAACCGTCAGATAATGGGAGTAGTCTCTCTGCTGTTGCTTGTAATAAACTTTTACCAGTACCATCAAGAGAAAGAAACTGTTTGGGCCGATGCTTACGACTCAGAGGCCAAAAACGTTCTCCTTTTCCACCAGCAAGAATAACAGGTATCATCAGATTCTAGATTACTTAATAGACTTAGATAATTCCATCTTGACATACTCCCGACGTTGCACTTACGCGACAATGCGGGATTCTTCAACCAGGGAGGCCCTGACCGCACTTTTTACAGAGGTGATGTCCTCCCCCTGTGTTGATAGTAATCCTATTTTTTGTATTAGAAGTGCTGAGTTATAGTCCCTGTCTAGTTCTTGTCCACATTTAGGGCAGGAATGCCAGCGTTCTGATAAGCTTTTAGAGACTTTGTTCAAACATTCCCAACAATGTTGAGATGTACCTTTTGGGTCTACTTTGATAATTCTCTTGCCGAGTTTCCAGGCAACATACTCTAAAATCTGAACAAACTGGCCAAAGGCTGCATCCTGCAAAGACTTATTTAATCCTGACTTGGCTGACTGACCATTGGGTAAGAACTGACCATTATCCCCTAATTTAGCCTGGCAACGTCGGACTAAATTTGCTATTTGTAGGTCTTCTAGGAATATCACGCTTACATCACTAAACAAATGATAAGCAAGTTTGAATTGCCAGTCTAACCTTTGTCTAGCTATTAGTTGATGAAGTTTCGCTATTTTAAATTTGAGAATTTTCCAAGGTCGGGAATTTTTTCGTTTCTTAGCCAATCTTACCTGAATTTTAGACAACCGATGCTCAGATTTCCTGAAAAACTTAGGAACTTCTAGAAATTCTCCATCACTGGTGACAGCATAGTACAACAATCCTAAATCAATCCCTTTTGAGTTTTCTTCAGTGGGTTGAATTTCTGCAACCTCTGCAGGTACAGCCCTATCTTCTATCGTTAGGCTGAGATACCATCCATCCGCTTCGCGGATTACTGTACCTGTCTTAACTTTGAATCCTTCTGGTATTGGGCGATTGAATACAAAAGGGACTAAGCCAATCTTGGGTAAATTGACACAATAACGACCGTTAGCATTTTTGACAATATGGGCATTTGATAACTGAGGATAGCTAAAGGAATTATAGTAATGTTTACCTTTAAATTTAGGTCTACCAGTGGTATTACCGTTTTTATCAGGCTTGGTAAAGTTATCCATAGTGGTTTGCACTCTTTGGATCACATCTTGCAAGACTTGAGAATGTATATACTTATACTCAGGCCAGAGTTTTTTAGTCTGTGCTAAATCTGCTAGTTGAACGGTTTCCCACAAAACATAGCCATTGAGTATATTCGGATGTTTGTCCCCTTTTTTTGTTATGGGATTACCATTATCATCTTTTTTTCTACCATCTCGTGTTTGTACTCTAAACTCAGGAATGTTTTGATAAATTTGCTCTACTGAGACTACTGAAACATTAAGAGGACAAGCATTTACTGGGGTGCGTGTTGCTTCAAACCAGTTTAACCTTTCCGCTAAACGGTAATTATATTGTTTTCTGGCCATTTCCAACCAATTAGCTATAATCACCCCTTGGTTTTTATGAGGCTTGAGCTTGTACTTATATTTCAGTAGCATTGGAGAATCGACCTTTATTTTGACCTTAGCTATTATAACCCACGTTAACGTCTTAGTTTGATTAATCATCTGAATTTTTAATTTATATTTTCCTTTTTTGATTATTTATGAATAATACTTCTTCTACTAACTCCCGACCCATTTGGTTTAAATGGTGGTTCTGGATGTTTATATTACTCTTGAGTGGAACCACAACTACTTCTTTCGGAGCAATAACTGCTTTGTTTGCCCCCGTTGAACCAGAATTTATAACTCAACTACTCCAGGAATTTACCAGGGATGTTCTGTGGCGTAAACGCTTACCTTACCAACTTTCACGACCTATAAATATCCTAGTGATGGGAATTGACCAAGTTCGAGGAGTGCCAGAAGACTCTCCAGATATATTTGAGGGTCGTAGTGATACTTTACTTTTAGTAAGAGCTAACCCTATGAATAATACTGTCAGTTTACTTTCTGTGCCACGAGATACTCAAGTCCGAATTCCCGGAATAGGTCTTGCCAAAATTAATGAAGCCAACGTTTACGGAGGTCCGAAACTGGCAGAAAATGTTTTAGAAGATACTCTGAATGATATTAAGATTGACCGTTATGTGCGAGTCAGCAAAGGAGCGTTTCGAGAATTAGTAGAACAACTAGGTGGAGTAGAAGTTTTTGTTCCTCAAGCTATGTCTTATGTTGACAATACCCAGAAGTTACATATAGATTTACAAGCAGGTTGGCAAACTCTCAATGGAGAACAAGCAGAACAATTTGCCCGTTTCCGAGAAGATGTTTATGGGGATATTGGTCGCGTACAACGACAACAAGTTTTGCTAAAGGCGCTACGAAGTCGCGTTACTAATGTGGCAGTTATACCTCGGTTGCCTCAAATTATTCGGGTGATGCAAAAGTATGTTGATACTAATTTAACTTTTCAGGAAATGCTGACTTTGATCGGTTTTAGTCTTGACTTAGAGCGGGATGATTTTAAAATGGTAATGTTGCCAGGAAAACCTAGTTCTAGAAATGAGTATTTGGCTAGTTATTGGGTTATAGATGAGGCGGGTCGCGATCGTGTTCTGGAACAATATTTTGATGTCAAACTAGACAAGTTTAATTATGACAATATATATAATCCAATGAAGGTAAATGCAATTTTGCCGATCCAGAATAAAATAGCTGTACAAAATGCCTCTAGTGACTCTCAAGTAGCGACAAAATTTGCTGAGTATTTGCGTGAGAAAGGATTTTATAATGTTTATGTAGTTCCTGACTGGTCTGACAAACAACGTTTTACTCAAGTTATTGTTCAAGGAGGTTATTTAGAGTCAGCAGAAGTTGTCAAAAATACTTTAGGTTTTGGTAAGATTGAAGCTGCTTCTACAGGTGAAATTGGTTCTGATTTTACCATTCGATTAGGGGAAGATTCTGTGAATAAAATTAATCTTTTACAGAAATAGTAATACCTATCTCACATAAGAAAAATATAACCAATTCTATACATTTGGCAACATAATTATTATCAATCTTATATACGAACAAGAAATTTAACAGCTTACTGATAATTTAGGTTTAAAAACTGAATTAATTTTAGTTTAGATTAAAGTTAATTCTCCAAGAATTGATTGCTCAAAATACGTTGCTCAAAAATCCCATCAAAACATATGATTACTTGGTAGAAATAATCTGCCAAGCTGTACTAGCTGTAAGCGTAAATACTAGGTTAGTACAACTAGGGGAGTTTAACTTTAGGCATTGCTGACAGGTGAATATAGAATCCATTTGGGATCTATAGATTCGGAGTGTAGAAGGTGTGGGGAGATGAGGGCTTAGATTCTACTTTTTTCCCCTATTTTATTTCTCAATCTCCGTTCCTTCTGAGGACTGACTCCTTACTCCTGTGCCAAAAACTCTCACCTTTGCGGAGATACCAAATGGGTTCTATAGCACACTATTAGACATCTCCGAAAATTAAAAATCAAATCAATTCTGATCCAGAAATTATCTATTCTTTCTTCCTGTTCCCTGTTCCCTCTTTTCCGGAGATGTCTATTGTCAAAACCGCTCTTATTAGAGATCTCCGATAATAAAAAATAAAATCAATTATCCTACAGAAATAATTAATTCTTTCCCCCCTACTCCCTACTCCCTCTTTTCCGGAGGTGTCTATTGATTGGTTTTCCCATACGAAGCTCCCCTAATAGCTGCCGCACTTGCTCCGCTTTCCTACAGAATGCTCCGTAAACATGTCGGCGACAGCCGTTAACTGAGTTGTGCGGCAGCTATTAGGGGAGAGCGCTGGTCTTCAACCAACGTTGAGATAAAACAACTCTAAAATTTTTCTTAGTTAATTAACAAATTAAGAGATTCCCAGTTCAGTACATCTTGTAAAATTGCTTGATAACCAGTGACATTAGGATGAATTCCGTCTGCACAAAGACGCGATCGCCACCAATTTTCGCCCCGACTTAACCATTGTTCAAACACATCTAAATAAGGTATTTGTCGCTTTAAACAAGCTAACCGAGTCGCCTCTTTATATATGTATTGGTCATCGTGACTATAATATAAACAATCCTGAAAAGGCATTTTAGCTTGGTCAACAGGAACCATTCCTACAAATACTACAGGACAAAGTTGTTTTGATGTATCTAATAACTTATCTAAAATTGTTTGAAATTTGTAAAAATCTGTATAATAACGTCCATTTTGTCTTTGGACTCTAGCAGAATCATTGACCCCTACAGAAAGAACAATAATATCTGGTTGACGATTTCTTAATTCTCCACGATGGTGAAACTCATGTTCTAGACGTTGTTCTACCTGTAAAACACGGTTTCCACGGACTCCCAGATTATATAATACATGGCCAGAACTATCTGGTAACATCCAATGTCGTCGCAGTCTTTCTACCCATCCACCACCTTCATGATCGCCAAAACCATAAACTAAACTATCCCCTAAAGCAACTATTTTTAGGGGATGATGATGGGTCTGAGAAAAGTCCCTTGAAGTTGGAGTAGTAGCGATTAACATAATTAATAAAAATCAATGAAATTAATAAAAATCAATGAAATTAATAAACTCTATTAAAATCTATTAAAATTTTGTTACATCCTAACTCAAAATATTAGTATTGACTAGACCATAGTGGGAAATATTCAATTAACATTGTTAATCTAGATATAGAATTATCAAAGACCAACAAAATTTATGCACATACAAAGGCAATCTAGTGTTGATTCGGCAGAACTAAGTCGTCGGTCTGAGGAGTTGATTAAAGCTTCTTCTAATCGTTATCGGGCTGTAGTCCAAGTAGCTAATCGTGCCAAGCGTCGTCGTTATGAAGATTTTGATAATTTTGATGAGCATCAAATAAAACCAGTCATTCGGGCTGTGTTTGAAATGTCCGATGAGTTGATGCAGCCAGAAATAATTAGTGACGTCAGTAGTAGTATGGATAGGACAATATAGTTTATTAACAGACTATAGACTTGAGTCGCGTGGATTCTGTTTCCCTCCGCGACTCATTTTTCACATAGCACTTGAAACCTCCTGAGTATTATCTTAATTAAACTTTTTGGTAGTTGGTTGAAAATAACCATGAGCAAGAAGCGATGGCTTAAATATTTGACAATTTCTCTAGTAACAGTCATTGTTGGGACTGGTATTGAAATTTTTGGAAATTCTTTAGCTAGTACAGCAGTCCATTCGACTTATTTATTAGAACATCAGTTGCTCAAAGTTACAAACGGAGAAAATTTTGAGTACCCAATCAAAATTGTCCAACGGCGGGTGCGACCAACTGAAGTATGGCCGTTTGTATATGAAAAAATACCAGATTTGCCATTGGAAAATGATTATATATCTAAGGAAACGGGTGAAGTTAATACTGAGGAGACCCTGGTATCACGTTTAATTAGGTATCATTTTTATGTCAAAGGTCGTGCACCCAATTATCGGTTTGATTGGAAATTAACATTAGCAGATTATTTGGGAGCTAATGACTATCTACAGTCATCTGTATATCCTGGGAATGATTCTTTGACAGAAAATCCGATGAACGGCGATCGCCAAGCAATTCAAAATTTAACTCGTTCTCAAAGAGATGCTTTAGTTAATAGATTGGTAGATATCTTTGGAGGCGACCCCAATCCTCCATCCATACCAGAAGTAGAGCAGAGAGATAACTCTGGACAGTCAGCTCCTAGAGCACCAGTGATTCTCCAACCAGGAGGTGCAGATTTACTTAAGCCTTAAGTTATGGAACGAATAGTCAAAAGTGGAGATGGTTGGCGGTTAGGTTGGAACCCTGAAGCGCTAGAGTTTCAGGGTTTAGTGGGTGGGGATAATTGGTCAATAGAATTGACAGAAGGGGAACTTGACGATTTTTGTCGATTATTAGACCAGTTAAACAAAACTATCTGCCAGATGGTCGATGAGTTGATGGATGAGGAAAGGATAGCCTGCGAAGCTGAAAGTGATTTGCTGTGGATGCAGGTGGAAGGTTTTCCACAAAGTTATACTGTTGAATTTATTTTGAATCAGGGGCGTAGGGGAGAGGGAAAATGGCCTGTAGAAGCTGTACCTGGTTTAGTCCAAGGAGCACAAATGTTGAAAATTTTTTGATTGGTATCATGTCCCGTAGCATCAGCATTACAGATTGCAAGTAACAACTAATTGATAAACTAAATAGTACAGAAGCTTTTCAATCGTCATTGCAAGGGGGGAGTGGGAAAGATCAATCCTAAATGGTTTCCTAATTATTATCTCTATGGCAATCTTTGGCATGACAGTTAATTTGGAGATTGCGACTTTAAGGGAAGGCTTTGTTTAAGACTCAGAAGGTTACTTTGTCTATGAGGTTAACTTATTTAATTGCCGCCTCACTTTGAAAAATATCATTTTATTAGCTCTGAGGAATAAGTAAGAAGGCTTGAAAGAAGAAAAAAACTGAAACTTGAGTCAATATTTCCCAACTAACTATTTAGACAAAAGATATTTCTGTAAATTTAAGATTTAACAACATTTTTATCAGGGTTTGAGGTGAATTACCGGAGAGGTCTAAGGAACAGACATGATATTATTTTTAATATGCTATAGTTAAAAAGTATGACTTAAAATATTTTGGGTAAAATTAGTTGCCAAAATGTAATATGGCGTGATATAGTAGTTAAGGTTAACGGGGCGTAGCGCAGCTTGGTAGCGCACCACTTTGGGGTAGTGGGGGTCGTGGGTTCAAATCCCGCCGCTCCGATTAAAAGGAAATTTTCATAACACCCCAACTTAAAGACACTCTAGAGCTAAATTCAACTCTAGGGTGTTTTTTTTGCTTAATATTCATCAAGCTCATAAGTGCAAATAGTCAGTAGGGAATGATTCTAGCTAATTATCTGGTTCCATCGAGTATTTATGCTGAATATTTGACTGATAATTTGACTCAATAGAAAAGTTAATGAATAGAATCTATACAGTTTAATTCCCAATTTTTTCTACTACTTTTAATGCTAAAACTTGACCTGCGGAATTTGGGTTTTAGAATTAATCAGCAAGCCTTAAGTATTCAAAAAGAATTTAATATTATTTGAGGAACTTAATATTTCCACCTTGAAGCTGTCAATAAGGTATAAACAAAATACTTGAAAACAGGAGTTAAAATAATGAAATACTTTTCAGTTGTCATGGAGCTATTATGAGAAAGACAGAAGTTTCTAGAAGATATTCGTCAAGGTCATCAACTTAAGGATAAAATATTAGGTTTATTAATTTCTAGTGCTGTATTTTTTGCTATTTATGGTGCAATAATAGGTAGTTCAAATAGTTGGTTACAAGCATTTTTTTCTGCTGTTAAGTTACCAGCATTATACTTGTTAACTTTAATTATTTGTTTTCCGACATTATACTTCTTTAATGTCATGTTTGGTTCCAAGAAAAGCTTTGAACAATTTTTGACATTATTAATGACTGCAATGGCATTAATTGCAGTTTTATTATTCGGATTTGCACCAGTTAGTTTATTTTTCCTCTTATCGATAAATAATTATCAGTTTTTTGTATTATTGAACGTTGTCATTTTTGCAGTTACAGGTTTTTTAGGGGTACAATTCTTTTACCTGGGAATGAATTTTTTATCTGAAGAAGATGTAGAAGGAAAAGAAGTTAGATTAAAGATTTTGCGATTTTGGTTGGGATTATATGCTTTTGTGGGATTTCAATTAGGATGGACTCTGCGACCTTTTTTTGGAGCACCAGGAGAACCTTTCCAAATTTTTAGACACAACGAAGATAATTTTTATTTAACGATTATCGATCTAATTACCAGTCTTTTAGGATGGAATTAACGAAGTCAAATCAATTCAAAATTATAACCTCTGCCTAAAGTCAGAGGCTTGAAATAAGGAAAATATTTTTGATTTTTTCGTTCTAAAGAACGAGGGTTGAATCCTTAATTAAACAATTATTTAAATTCACTTATAATCAAAATTTTTGAACTTTTAATTTTGAATTTTGAATTCAAAAAATGGTCAGAAGTCAGTAGGGGCAAATGGCCAGCAAGCCTGTACAGAAGTTGTTTTTATAACGGGGATTTAAGTTCCCCTCCAAAAACATTTTGCCTTAAAAGGCGGGGTTTTAGACCCAATTATTTTGATAAAATTTTTGTGGGAGCAAATGTGAAATAATTATGCAACCAGATTTACCAGATTTAAAAATTACAGATTTAGAGGTAGAGCAGTTAAGTGCTAAAAGTTTGAGTGATATATCAATGGTGAATTTATATCAGTTACCATTGGGATTTAGTAGGAAGCAACTTTTATCAATTATGTTGAATCAAATTGTTGTATTTGGTTTAACTTTAATTATTTCTTTACCTCTAACTTTATTGATGATTACGAAGACAAGTTATGCTTCCGATGACCCTCGCTTAATTAATCTATTTATCAAAATTGTTCTCGGAATATCATTGGGTATTACTCTGTGCTGGAATACTTATATGTGGTGGAAAACTAAACCTCTAAAAGAACTAGCAAAATTGCAGAATGAGGTAAATAAATATAATCAGGTAATTATGGCTGTAGAGATTATGGATAGATTAGCTGCGGTGGGAAATTTAGAAGTAAATTTGATTAATCGAAATGATGTAATCAAAGCATTGGGAGTAACCCGAGAAAGTTTGATTTGTGGATTACAAACAGAAAGAATTTTACGGGAAAATCAAGATTTTATTATGAGGCGGTATGAACTATTTGCGAGTATGGAGAATAATTTATCTGCTCTAATAAATTTTGATGTTAAAAATCAAGCAACTGAATATGGAAAATTACTTAATGAAGCATTAGAAATTGGGATGAGTGTGCAGAAAGAAGTACAAAATTTTTCTCGAGTTTCGGCAAGAAATAATATTCATATTAAATAAGAATTAATTGTAAAATATAATGGCAGATAAAAAAATAAACAATACTTATAAATTGCCATTTTTAATACCAAAATCGCGCAGTTTTTTACCAGTATTTATACTATATTAAATCAGCATGATTAATCCCTTGTATATTAAAAGTAATTTGTTGATAATGAGGTTTAATTATTTGGATGAACAACTTAGGAATATTATTGAACAAATGTTGTCTTTATCTCGAGAGAAATTTTCCTATTTACTATTACAGTTATCTCAATTATCTCGTGAGGAATTATTGGCAAGATTTAGTAGTAAAAGTTAATAAGGGAATGGGAAATAGTGAAATTTTTCATAAAACCTAATATTCTTTCATTTTGGCTTATTTCCTGATCGTGACTTGAAGATGGAATAATAATTATCGCGTTGGAAAAAGATTTTGGGTATTACTGAATAAATGTATGATATTACATTACCATGGATTAATGCTATACTTCGGTGAAAGTTCAACAGCTCATAAGTTAGCAAGATTTAAAGTCTGTTTTTGACAATTATTAGTTAGTTAGTAATTATTATCACTACTTTTCCTCTGCCGTAGGGACGTTGCATGCAACTACCTAGGGTTTGCTGAATAAATCTGAAAGTTTCTACAGATAAAACTTTTGGCATTTTTAAGTCTGGAAAAAGTGCGTTTATTTGAGTTGAAAAGCCTCAAAAAGTCAGTATTAACAGCAAGATTTGGACAGAGAAATTGAGGAATAGTTCTAACTCCTGCCTTCTCTAAATTCCCCATTCCTCCTGTCTCCTGTCTCCTGTCTCCTGTCTCCTACCCTTACTCATAAGACTTTTTCAGCAAACCCTACCTACTCCCCACACTTCCCCATCCAATCGTATATAGCAAGATTTTTGAGAAATTGTATTATACCAATTTGAAAAAAGAATGTTACGAATAGTAAGGGCAATAAAAAGATTTTACAGGAGATTTACCTTTGACAAAAAATATGATTTCCCAGTTAAAAAATGATATAGAAGCTATTCCCATACGACTCCTGACTCCTGACTCCTGACTCCTAAAAAGTTCCCTAGCGATTTGTAGCAAACATTTATCAAATTGGTATTACAGGATTCAGAAGTCATAATTCAGGAGGTAGAAAGGAGTTTTTTCCTAACTAAAGAGTGAGAAGTAGGAATGAACTCTTAACTTATCTTACGAATCTAGTTTGATACCTAAAATTAGCAACGCCAGATTTTGGAATCAAAAAGGGCGATCTCTTATCAAAAATCTATTTATCTATTTTAATATAACTCTTAGTCATTTCTCTATAATTCCAATTCCTCAGATAATTTAATCAGACAATTACTACCAATTTCTATGGCATTTCTCTTCATTAATTGATAATGAATAATCACCTCTGGTTAAAACCGTAACCGAATTGAATCTCAAGAAATATTATTAATTGATAATGGATATTGGATAATCAAAACTATCTCTAATTACTAATTATTAGTTAATAAAAACTATCTCTAATTATCAATTGTCAATTATCCATTGGTAAAGAGTGGCTTTAAACTGAATTGATTAATTATCAATTATCCATTGGTAAATCTATCTCAGTATTCTGGAAATCTTTAGATTGAGCTATAAGACATTTCCAGAAAATAAATAAGCCTTTTCCCAAATCACCTGAGATTAGATACAAAAAGTTACCCTAAAAATATCTTATACCATTTTGAAAAAAGAATGTTTAGAATAATAAGGGGAATTAAAATACTTGTACAGGATATCTATTTTTGACTAAAAATAGAATATAAATGCTTAAAAAATGGGCTTTAAGCTGTTCATTCTGACTCCTGACTCCTAAACTATAACTCCTAAAAAAAACTGACGATTTGTACCAAATATTATCAAACTGGTATTACCTGTTGCTTACTCCTGCAAAAAGTCTATTGTTTTTCGGAAAAGAAAAGATCAGGGCAAATCTGATTTAGGTGTAATACCACTTTGAAAAAAGAATGCTACGAAAAGGTAGCTCTTGATCGGATGTGCTGAAAAATAGCTGCTCCAATTCATGTGAGATAGTTATATCTATCGTTTTCCCTTTTTTTTTGAATGTTTATCCCTTCTTGCTTCTTGCTTCTTCCTTCTTCCTTATTTCTACCATTTGTAGCAAACATTTATAAAATTGGTATAATAGGATAAATGGCATAATTGATTAATTTCTGTTAATCAACAAAGTAAAAGTATCGTCACAGAATATTTTTTAAAGTAGAATTGAAATACAACAACATAGTGGACTAAACGTAGCGGAAATAGGATTATAAAAACACTAACTTGAAATCAATTTTAGTGATAAATACCTAAATTAATCTGATACACAATCCCAATTAATTTAACCATACTTTAGAAAAAAATGGTCGCACAAATATCCGATAACAAGTACGAAACTAAGACCCAAGAAATAGCTAAACAACTCTTGGCAGCAACCCAAGAAAAAAATACTTCTTGGCTAGGTCAACTGCAAAATCAAATGCGGTGGGATGATAAACTCCTAGACTGGGCAATGGCAAGTCCTGGTTTGCGAGTACAACTATTTCGTTTTATTGACTGTTTACCAGCATTACGCAGTAAACCAGAAATAGCTGCTCATCTTCAAGAATATCTAACTACTGAAGAAGTCGAACTTCCAGAAGCTCTGAAAAAACTTCTCAATTTTGCTAACCCAGACTCCGTTCCTGGTCAACTGGCAGCAACCACTGTAGCACCCGCAGTAGAAACTCTCGCCCATAAATACATTGCCGGGGAGAATGTCAAACAAATTATCAAAACTCTAGAAAAACTACGGAAAGATAAAATGTGCTTTACCGTAGACTTGTTGGGAGAAGCAGTTATCACTGAAAATGAAGCACAGTTGTATTTAGACCGTTATCTCGAACTGATGACTCAACTTTCTCAAGCCGCTAGCAAGTGGTCATCAGTTCCTCAAATAGATGAAGCAGAAGGCGAACAACTGCCACAAGTACAGGTATCCGTAAAACTTACAGCATTTTATTCTCAGTTTGACCCCCTTGATGTTAAAGGTAGTCAGCAAAGAGTAAGCGATCGCATCCGTACCCTACTCAGACGCGCCAAAGAGCTTGGTGTAGCGGTTCACTTCGATATGGAACAATACACCTACAAAGACCTAACTATTGCTATTCTCAAAGAACTCTTGATGGAAGAAGAGTTCCGCAACCGTAGCGATATTGGGGTAACAATTCAAGCATATTTGCGGGATAGCGAAAAAGATGTGCAAGGTATTATTGACTGGGCAAAAATTCGAGGTCGCCCTGTTACTATTCGGCTCGTCAAAGGAGCGTATTGGGATCAGGAAACTATCAAAGCTTTACAACATGACTGGCCACAACCAGTATTCAACGATAAACCCGAAACCGATGCCAACTTTGAAAATTTGACTCAGATGATGCTAGAAAATCATCAATATATTTACTCAGCTATTGGCAGTCATAATGTTCGGTCTCAAGCAAGAGCGATCGCCATTGCCGAAACTTTAAACGTGCCTCGCCGTTGTTTCGAGATGCAAGTTCTCTATGGTATGGGCGACCAAATAGCGAAAGCATTAGTAGACAAAGGTTATCGCGTCCGAGTTTATTGCCCCTACGGCGACCTATTACCAGGAATGGCATATTTAATTCGTCGGCTCTTGGAAAATACTGCTAATAGTTCATTCCTCAGACAAAGTTCAGAAAACCGACCTCTAGAAGAATTATTGGCAGCACCTATTACCAACGGCAAAACTACAATTCACGATATTGTCAAACCAGTTTTCCCTAATGCTCCAGATAGCGACTACGCCAACGCCCAACAACGACAACAAGCTCTGAATGCTATTGGTCAAGCACGACTGGAATTAGGGAAAACCTATCTGCCAATTATAAATGGTGAATACACAACCACTACACAAATAGTTGATTCCGTCAACCCGTCAAACCCCAAAGAAGTTGTTGGCAAAATTGGTTTAATATCCGTCGAACAAGCAGAGCAGGCAATTCAAGCAGCAAAAGCAGCATTTCCGGGTTGGAAGAAAACACCAGTGCGGGAACGTACAGGGATATTGCGCAAAGCTGCAGACTTAATGGAAAAACGTCGCCACGAACTGACAGCATGGATGGTATTAGAAGTTGGTAAACCCCTTAACCAATGTAATGCCGAAGTTTCTGAAGCTATAGATTTTTGTCGTTATTATGCTGATGAAATGGAACGGTTAGATGGGGGTTATAAATATGATACCGCTGGAGAAACTGACCGTTATCATTATCAACCTCGTGGTATTTCTTTGGTAATTTCTCCTTGGAATTTTCCTCTAGCTATTCCCACAGGAATGACGGTTTCATCTTTGGTGACTGGTAACTGCACGTTATTGAAACCTGCGGAGGTGTCATCGGTTATTGCTTCTAAAATTGCTGAAATTTTGGTGGAAGCTGGTTTTCCTAAAGGAGTATTTCAATTTGTTCCTGGTAAGGGTTCGACAGTTGGTGATTTTATGGTGAAACACCCAGATGTTAATAGTATTACTTTTACTGGTTCTCAGGAAGTAGGTTGTCATATTTATGCTCAAGCTGCAATTTTGCGACCAGGGCAAAAACATCTGAAGCGGGTTATTGCTGAGATGGGTGGTAAAAATGCGATTATTGTGGATGAGAGTGCTGACCTCGATCAAGCAGTTGCTGGTGTTGTTTATTCTGCTTTTGGATATAGCGGACAGAAATGTTCTGCTTGTTCGCGGGTTGTGGTATCTGCAACAATTTATGATACTTTTGTGGAACGGTTGATAGAAGCCACGCGATCGCTAAACATAGGAGATGGAGAGAAACCAAGTACCCAAGTAGGTCCGGTAATTGATGATAAGGCGCAAAAGCGAATTAAGGAATATATTGCTAAGGGTAAGCAGGAGGCAAAAGTTGCTATTGAAAGGAGTGCGCCAGAGGATGGTTATTTTGTTGGTCCGGTGGTGTTTAAGGATGTGTCACCGAATGCGACTATTGCTCAGGAAGAAATATTTGGTCCGGTATTGGCAGTGATGAAAGCGCAGAATTTTACTGAAGCGTTAGAAATTGCCAATGGAACAAATTTTGCTTTGACTGGTGGGTTATATTCTCGTACTCCTTCTCACATTGAACAAGCAAAAGCAGAGTTTGAAGTAGGGAATTTGTATATTAATCGTGGAATTACAGGAGCGATCGTTTCCCGACAACCCTTTGGTGGCTTTAAGTTGTCCGGTGTGGGTTCAAAAGCAGGAGGACCGGATTATTTACTGCAATTTTTGGAACCACGCACAATAACTGAGAATGTGCAGCGGCAAGGTTTTGCACCTATTGAGGGTGTGGATAACTGAAGTTAGATTGAGTAAGATGAATCTATAGTTGTAGGGACGTTCCATGGAACATCCCTACTATCGTCTCTATTCCCCTGTAATATCAAATCCGGTAGTATTGGTGTTATTCAGTATTTAAAGATAAGAAGTCTATGTTGTAGGGGCGAATGGCCATTTCGCTGCGCGACATGAAACGCCCCTACACATTGTATGATGATAGACAGAATTATATTACTCCGATTTCTCGGGAACCGTAGATAACGGATTTGATATAACTTGAAACAGTCGGGTTTATGAGTAATATCAAATCTGGTTAATTCGGCATAAAAAAAGCTTCCATCTGAGCGCCATTGCCAAATCTTTCTAGCTCTCCCCATCTCCCCACACTCCTTATCTAAATTACACCGATGCTACCGGACATGATATAACACCCTAAATATTTGATGAAAATAAATCAACCCCACTTTGAGTCGAAGGCTATATTTTATGATAAAACAATGCTATGACTAGATAAATTGTCCTATTCGCTCAAAACCCATGCCAGAATATTACAATGCTTTTATCTCCTACGGACGGGCTGACAGCATATCTTTTGCTACAAAACTCTATGAAAAACTCACAGAAAATGGTCTAAAAATCTGGTTTGACCAAAACAATATTCCCCTGGGTGTAGACTTTCAAAATCAAATTGATGATGGGATTACAAAAGCAGATAATTTTTTGTTTATTATTGCGCCTCATTCTGTTAATTCTCCCTACTGTCTTAAAGAAATTAATCACGCCATAAAATACAATAAATGTATCATCCCACTACTTCACGTCGAACAAATTACTTATGAAATTTGGCAAAAACGAAATCCTCAAGGCACTTTGGAAGAATGGGAAATTTATCAACAACACGGTAAGCATTCAAGTTTCCCCAATATGCACCCAGAAATAGGCAGAATTAACTGGGTTTATTTTCGGGACAATATTGATGATTTTGACAGAAGTTTCACCGATTTAATTGAATTATTCAAACGTCACCAAGATTATGTTAAACTACATACTAATATCTTACTTAAAGGCTTGGAATGGGAAAAAAATCAAAAACAAACTCGTTATTTATTAATTGCTCAAGAACGTATCCAGGCAGAACAATGGTTGAAAATTAAATTTACAGAAGAACAACCTCCTTGTATTCCTACAGATTTGCATTGTGAATTTATCTGTGAAAGTGAGAAAAATGCTAATAATTTAATGACTCAAGTTTTCCTGGCTTTTGCTGAAACAGATCAACCTACAATGCAGCAAATTAGGAAAAGCTTGATGCTGGAAGGGATTACTGTTTGGAGTTCTCATTCTGATATTCAAACTGGAAAGGATTTTCAAACAGAAATTAATCAAGGGATTGCCGGGGCAGATAATGTAATTTATTTATTGTCTCCTGAAGCAATAAAATCTGAATATTGCCAACAAGAATTAACCTATGCTTTGAGTCTGAATAAACGGATTATTCCTATCTTAATATCTCCCACAGATTCTACAGCAATTCCTAGAGAAATTAGCAATCTACAATTTATTTATTTTACTGAATCAGAGCAGTCGGGAATAGATCAACTTCTCAAAGAATTACAATCAGAAGCAGTTTATTATCAACGGCATAAATTTTTATTAGTTAAAGCTTTGAAATGGCTGGAACAAAACCGTAACCCCAGCATTTTATTGCGGGGTTATAATCTGGAACAATATCAAAATTGGCTGGAACTAGCTAACAGTCGAACAGTTAATTTACCCACTGATTTACAAACAGAATTTATTACTGAAAGTGCTAAACAACCAGCTAATTTAGCTTTAGATGTTTTTGTTTCTTATTCTCGTACCGATTCAGATTTTGCTAGACGCTTAAATGATGCTTTACAAACTCAGGGAAAAAATACTTGGTTTGACCAAGAAAGTATTGCTACAGGCACAGATTTTCAACAGGAAATTTATCGGGGTATTGAAAAGTCGGATAACTTCTTATTTATTATTTCCCCAGAGTCGGTAAATTCTCCTTATTGTGCTGATGAAGTCGAATATGCCAAAAGTCTAAATAAACGTTTCGTCACAGTATTGCATCGAAAAGTTAATACTGCCGAATTACATCCAGAATTGGCAAAAGTACAATGGTTAGACTTTCATAGGTATGGGAGAGACTTTTATGCAAACTTTAGTGAATTAGTGCGGACGTTAGATACAGACAGAGAATATGTGCGGGAACATACGGAAAAGTCACAAAAGGCTTTGGAGTGGAAACGAGACAATAAAAATACCGATCTATTGTTGCGCGGGAGTAAGTATCTAAAAGCTTATGAGTGGTTGCAGTTAGCGGAAATATACTCAAAGCAGCCACCAGTAACTCACGAAGTCAAGGAATTTATTCTGCAAAGTAAGGCAGAAATGGAAAAAGGCCAAAAAGCAGAGCGGACAAGGAAAAATATAATCGTTGCTGTTGCTTTAGGAACTATTACTTTGTTATCAGGATTATCTATATTTTCTTGGAGGCAAACTGTTCAAGCAAGAATACAAACTGAGATCGCTTTTGCTCGCCAGTTAGCGGCTGAGTCTGGATCGATGAGAAGTAAGTACGGAATGAGAAGTTTATACAAAAGTTTCCAAGACGGAAGTGTGTTGCTCGCTGTGGAGTCGATGCGGAAATTCCAAAAACTAAACCTGTCTTCTGTTATAGCAGATCGTGCTTTACGAGGAGGGTTAACTTTATTGGGAAATTTGCTTTGGGTAGTCCAGCATGATAGCAAAGTATTAGATGTAGCATTTAGTCCTGATGGTAAGTCTATTGCTACTGCTAGTTCGGACAAAACAGTGGGTGTATGGGATGCTGCTACTGGTCAACAAATTCTTCAACTCCATCACGATCGCAAAGTATTGGATGTAGCATTTAGTCCTGATGGTAAGTCTATTGCTACTGCTAGTTGGGACAAAACAGCAAGAGTATGGAATGCTGCTACGGGTGCACAAATTTCTCAACTTCTACATAATAACAAAGTATTGGACGTAGCATTTAGTCCAGATGGCAAGTCTATTGCTACTGCTAGTTCAGACAAAACAGCAAGAGTATGGAATGCTGCTACTGGTCAACAAATTTCTCAACTCCAGCATGATAATACGGTAATAGCAGTAGCATTTAGTCCAGATGGTAAGTCTATTGCTACTGCTAGTTCGGACAAAACAGTGGGTGTATGGGATGCTGCTACGGGCGCACAAATTTTTCGACTCCAGCATGACAGTAAAGTATGGGCAGTAGCATTTAGTCCCGATGGTAAGTTTATTGCTACAGCAAGTAGTTACAATCCTACCCGAGGGACTTTGACAGTATGGGATGCTGCCAAAGGTAAACAAAAATATCTGATTCCACAACGAGCCTTGCTGCGTCTATCACTGGATCGTTACCTGGCATTTAGTCCAGACAGTAAGTATATTGCTACTGCTAGTCGTGAGAAGACTGCAATATGGGATATTACTACGGGTGCAAAAATTACTCAACTCCCACATAATAACGATGTATATGCAGTGGCATTTAGCCCAGATGGGAAATTTATTGCTACTGCTAATCGTGACAAAACAGCGAAGATATGGGATGCAACTACAGGTGAACAAATTTCTCAACTCCACCACAGTAGCAAAGTATGGGCAGTAGAATTTAGTGCTAATAGTAAATCTATTGCTACTGTCAGTAGGGATAATACTACGAGGGTATGGGATATTGCTACAGCAGGTGGACAAATTACTCTACGTCAGCATGATAAAGAGATATACAGAGTAGCATTTAGTCCAGATGACAAATATATTGCGACAGCCAGTGGTAATAAAACAGCGAGGGTATGGGATGCTGCTACTGGTAAACAAATTTTTCAACTTCACCATGATCAGAAGGTAATAGCAGTAAAATTTAGTCCAGATGGCAAGTATGTTGCTACAGCAAGTGATGACAAAACAGCAAAAGTATGGAATGCTGCTACTGGTAAACAAATTTTTCAACTTCACCATGATAAGACGGTAATAGTAGTAAAGTTTAGTCCAGATGGTAAGTTTATTGCTACAGCAAGTGGAGATAAAACAGTGGGGATATGGGATACTGCTACTGGTGAGCAGATTTCTCAAATCCATGATGGCGATCAAGTAGGAGCAATAAAATTCAGTTCTAATAGCAAGTATATTACGACAGCAAGTGGCGATAAAACAATAGGGGTATGGGATGTTGCTACTGGTGAACAAATTTCTCAAATCTATGATGATAGGAAATTAACAGCAGCATCATTTAGTTCTGATGGTAAGTATATTGCGACAGGAAGTGGTGACAAAACAGTGAGGGTATGGGATGCTACTAATGGTCAACAAATTTTTCAACTTCCACACGATCATTCTGTAAAAGTAGTAAAATTTAGTCCAGATGGTAAGTATCTTGTTGCTATTGCAAATTATGATAAAAAAGTGACAGTTTGGGATAGTGCAATGGGTGAACAAATTCTTCAGCTTGACCATGATTTAGAGGCAGTAGCGTTTAGTCCAGATGGCAAGTATCTTGCTACTGTTAGTCATGACAATACTGCAGAGGGGTTAAGATATAGTTCTTTAGAGTTATGGAATTTTGCAATGGGTGAACAAATTCTTCAGCTTGACCATAATGATACAATTAATACAATAGCCTTTAGTTCCGATGGCAAGTATATTGCTACTAATAGTTATGACAATACTACAGAGGTATGGGATGCTACTAATGGTAAACAAATTCTTCAACTTCAGCATGATCAGAAAGTAAAGGGAGTAGAATTTAGTCCCGATGGTAAGTATCTTGTTACTACAAATAGTGATGAAACTGTGGTAGTGCATTCATTATTGTCAGAAGATTTAATAAATGAAGCTTGTCGTCGCTCCCACAGAAACTTGACTGCTGAGGAGTGGGAAAGGTATATGGGAAGTTTACACAAATATCGGAAAACTTGTGCAAATTTGCCTGTGCATCATAGTTTGATTTCGACAGCGAAAGAGTTGGTGCAGGAGAATAAAGTTAAGGCAGCAGAGAAGTTATTAGGAAAGATTATAAAGTTAGATAGCAAAATTGACTTATTGCCAGAAACGAAAATTATAGACAGAGAACCTACATCAGTAGTACGTCAGTTGCGAGTAGATGCCAAAGTGGAAGCAGGAATGAAATTAGCAAAACAGAGGAAGGTTGAGGAGGCTATTGATACAGTAAAAGAGTTAGTGCAGGAAGATGAAGCCAAGGTAGCGGAGAAGTTATTAGAAGTAATTATTAAGTCGGATGTCAAGATTAGTTTGTTACCAAAAACGGAAATTAGAGATAAACACCCTATATTAGTAGTACGTCAGTTACGAGCAGAAGGCAAAGTAGAAGAAGGATTGAAATTAGCAAAACAGGGGAAAGTTAAGGAAGCTATTTCTATAGTGAAAGACTTAGTGAAGAAGAAGAAAATTCAGGAAGCGGAGCAGCTATTAGGAATAATTATTAAGTCAGATATCAAGATTGATTTGTTGTCGAAAACAGAAGTTATAGGCAAAGAGCCTAATTTAGAAAGAGGAAAACACTTTAAGGACAAATCACTCCATACAAAAAATGGTGGAAAAATATTTAAACTCAATATCAAAAAAGTTCGAGCAATCTTAAAAAACATGGCAAACAAGACTGGCAAAGAATCTGCTATTGTTTATATTAATGTTTATCCCGAACAATTACAAATAATCTTATATACTAAAGATAGTCAGCCAATTATTAAAATAATTTCTACAGTAAATGGAAAGCAACTCAAACAAAGTGTTCTCAAATTAATGTTCGTAGTTACGAGTCCTCAAGCACGCAGCAAGGAACCTGATGCTTATTTAGCAACAGCCCAAAAATTATATCAGTGGCTAATAGCTCCAATTGCTGACGAACTATCTACAGAGAATATTGATACAATTTTATTCAGTACGGGTAACGGTGAATTTTCTCCATTGATAGCAAGATTACCTCTAGGAGTATTACATGATGGCGAACAATTTTTAATAGAAAAATATAGCCTCAGTTTAATTCCCAATTTCACTTCAATAGATACTATAGATACTAACTATCGCCCACTTCAAGATAGCCAGGTATTAGCAATGGGAGCAAGTGATTTCATAGAACAAACTTTACCATCCCTACCAGCAATACCTGTCGAGTTAGAAATTATATCCCAACAATTGTGGCAGGGTGATATGTTCCTTAATCAAGATTTTACTCGTAATAATTTAGTTACTCAAAGAGAAGTTTATCCTTATCCTATTATTCATTTATCTACTCATGCTGAATTTAGAAGTAAAGATATTAGTCAATCTTACATTCAATTGTGGGACCAAAAATTGCGATTAAATCAAGTGAGACAGTTAGGTTGGAATAATCCAGAAGTCGAATTGTTAGTATTGGCTGGAACTCGTACTGCTATTGGAAACAAAAATGTGCCATTAGGATTTGCAGGATCAGCAGTAGCAGCAGGGGTAAAGTCTGTTTTAGGTAGTATTTGGCTAGTGAGTGATGAGGGTACATTAGCGTTGATGACAGAATTTTATACTCATTTGAATAATGTCAAGATAAAAGCGGAGGCTTTAAGGCAAGCTCAGTTAGCAATGTTGCGAGGGGAGGTAGTTATTGAAGATGGTATGTTAATGGGAAGTGGAATAGGTGTAGTAGTGGAGTTACCGTCTGCATTTGGGAATAGGAAGAATCCAGATTTATCTCATCCTTATTATTGGGCAGGTTTTACTATGGTTGGTAGTCCTTGGTAATAAAAGGTGACGGGGCGGGTTCATTTCATCAAATGTTGATACCATTAATTTAACACGGAACCCGCTCCTAATATTGCAGCATTTTAGGCGTGTCACACCACTACATAGCTAAAATTGTGTGTAATCTTTTTTCTGACTTTTGATTTCTGACTTCTAATATCATGTGCCCCCTCCGGGGGAGCTACGCTAACGGATAATCACTTATAATAAAGTATATGGTTTGTAGTAGGGCTTCAGCCCGAACTGTAGATAGGGCTGAAGCCCTACTACGAACTTTAATTATATATAACTATTTAACCGTTAGCGTAGCTCCCCCGAAGGGGGCACATAATATAACTTCTGACTTCAACTAAGCGCCCATCCCCGAATATTGCTTTAACCCCAGTCGCCACAACCAACGGTTTAACGCAAAAAATATAACACTCCAAACAAACATAACTAATAACCCCCGCCCAACATCCACAGGCAACCCCACTAACAAAGATGCAGGAAAATGAATCAGATAAGGAAGCGGAGTCCACAACACTATTTTCAGCACCATTTCTGGAAACACTTCTAACGGAGCAGTTATTCCTGATAAAAACATATAAGGTAATAACCAAAGTTGCTCGATCGCCCTAGCTCTTTCAGTCCAAAACGCACACATAGCCAATGTATATTGAATTAAAAATCGCAAGACAAGTGCCATTAACACTACAATTAAAAATAACAATAAATTACCAAAATTCGGCAACCAAAATGCCTGGGGATAGAGAACAAAAAATAATAATATTAAACCTAAAACAAAAAGTCCTCTAGCAAATCTTTCTGAAATATGACCTGCTACATGATGCCAAACTGGATCTATTGGTTGTAATAATTTAGGAGATAATTTTCCTTCAATTACTTCTCTTTCAAAATCAAAAATCACCCAAACAGGAGTTATAGATCGGACAATAAATACTGCTAAGAAATAACGAGAAAATTGTAATTTATCTAATGGAAATTCGCCTTTTATTGCAGCTTCTATCCAAATTCCCATCATAATAAAAGGTAAAGAAGATGACAATACCCATAATACTAATTCGGCTCTATATTCTAGCATATAGGCGTAGTAAGTAGACAGAAAAATTTTTGCAGTTTTGATAATTTTTTTCATTTTTCTAGTGCGGGCATCTTGCCCGCCAGTAATGTACCTAACTGAGATAAAATTCTCTATTAATAACAATAATTGCTCTAATTATTGAGTGTCGAATACTATCTTAGATCATGTTAGGATAATCACTTATAATAAAGTTTTTGCTTGTAGTAGGGCTTCAGCCCTATCTACAGTTTGGGCTGAAGCCCTACTACTAACTTTAATTATAATAACTATTTAACCGGACATAATATTATATCAAATCCAGTTGCTTTGGAGGGTTATAATAAACCGGGTTGGTTGGAGACTAATATTATTATGGTAGGGCATTTAATACGAACCCGGTTTCTGCGCTTTTTGTAATTCTTGAGTGTCGAATACTATATCAGCCACAAGCCCAAGCAAATGCTACTTGATTTTTATGATGTTTGCACTGAGTAATATGACCACAACCAAGATCTCCAAACATAAAAGGTAAATTATCCTCAGAATCAACCTGAAAAACTAATCTCATTCTTTCACCACAAAT
The DNA here is from genome assembly GCF_050015975.1 of Dapis purpurea BLCC-M126. Lineage (NCBI taxonomy): Bacteria > Bacillati > Cyanobacteriota > Cyanophyceae > Oscillatoriales > Microcoleaceae > Dapis > Dapis purpurea. Next base: position 36,267 of record NZ_JBNHER010000229.1, read on the forward strand.
CGGACAATTGGGATATTCTATTCCTTGTACCCATAAAGGCCAGCCAGCTAATTTATCTCCTTGAATTGGGAAATTATCCTCATATAATTCATCATCTAATTCTATACCAAATTCTGCTGCTTCATCATAGTTAGGATAATCTTCTAATTGTTGCCAATCAACGATTAATTTAGGTGGGAATAAATCTTGCATTTGGGGAATTTCTACATCTTTTTCTTCTCCTTCTGGCTGAAGAATTCTGATAAAATGAACATCTGAAAATGCCTCCCATCCTTCATAATCTACATCACATAGAGTATCTACATTGGTACAATAAAACATTTGCAAAATACCACTACCAAATTCATTTTGTAATGCTTCTGGTAATTGATTTAAGTTGAGCTGAAGAAAGAATTGTAAAGGATTCTGACAAAGAGGACATTTCGGCCATTGTTCGTCTTTTGCTAACCAAGGTTTACCAGCAAATTTAGAAGCAATTAAAGCACCATCACCATCAATGGTTATAGGTTTCCAAGCTTCACTTTTATAGGGTTGAATTTCTGGAGGAATATTAGTCATTTCAGTTATCAGTTATCAGTTATCAGTTATCAATTATCAGTAGCTCTCACTAAGTCAGAAGACCTGAAACGCAGAATTTTCCTTAGATAAATATTCTGCTGAACTGAGAATAATATAAATTATAATATATCACTTCTGACTTCTGATTTTTGACTTTTGAATTCACTCATACTTTTCCAGCACGAAAAACTCTACCAATAACCTCTTCAATAGGTGGATCAGTGACTGTCAAATCTTGTACTTCTAATTCTGCCAAAATTTGTGCTACGGTCTCAGTTAATTTGTCCCTACGCACTAACAAACGTACTACTTGACCTTCCAATGTTTCTAACTCCCCATAATTAGATAAAAGTTGCCGAAAATTATCCACATCTGGAGGCATAGGATTAACTAATTCTATTTGTACCTCTCGATAAGGAGCAAAGCGATCTAGTAAACCATCCAAACTGCCATCATAAATTAACTCACCTTGATATATCAACAACACCCGCTTACACAAAGCAGTAATATCCGCCATATAATGACTTGTCAACAACACAGTTGCTTGATAACGTTGATTATATTCCCGCAAAAATTCCCGCACTGCCACCTGAGCGTTGACATCTAAACCTAAAGTTGGTTCATCTAAAAACAAAACTTGTGGCCGATGCAACAATGCTGCCATCAACTCTGCCTTCATCCGTTCCCCCAGAGATAATTTCCTCACTGGTTGCTTCAACTTCCCCTCTAGTGACAACATCTCTGTTAATTCCATCAACCGTCTGTGATACTCTTTGTCAGAAACATCATAAACAGCAGCATTAATTTTCAAGGAGTCTAACACAGGTAAATCCCATATTAACTGTTGTTTTTGCCCCATGACTAAAGTAATTTGCTGTAAAAATTCTCTCTTACGATCAAAAGGTATATTATCCGCAACCTTAACTACGCCATTAGACGGATGAATTAAACCTGTCAGCATTTTCAGGGTAGTAGTTTTACCGGCACCGTTTGGTCCAAGAAATCCTACTATTTCTCCTGGATCTATTTCAAAGGAAATATTTTCAACTGCCTTAACATATTGGTAGTTGCGACTGATAAAATGACGCAATGTTCCTTTAATTCCAGGTTCTTTGATAGCTACTGGATAGACTTTGCTTAAATTTTTAGCGAGTATAATAGACATAAGTTTAAATATCACAGGACTTAGGCAAACTAACCAAGAAACTGGGTTTATTACCCTAATTTAATGGTTAATATTGCAAATTTTAGTTCATAAACCCGGTTTCTGCGTAAGTCTTAACGGCAAAAAAAACTTAGCACATTAGGAGACATAAACTATGGTACTTATCCCAGACTTTTCAGAACCCCTTGCTCGTTTATTAGGAACAGATGGTGATGATAATGAAATTATCACAGTACAACAAGCTAATGATTTTCCTGGAGGAGTATTAGCTCTTAGTGGTGATGATACCATGAATGGTTCATCTGTAGAGGACTCAATTTCTGGTGGAAAAGGAGAAGACGATCTGTTAGGAAACGGTGGTAACGATAGCTTGTTTGGTAATAAAGATACAGATTTTCTTGATGGTGGTTTAGGTGATGATATATTGCGTGGGGGTAAAGGTACTGATTTATTAGTTGGTGGCGGTGGTAATGATACTCTTATTGGTGATGCTGGTGTTGGTATTTATCAGGGTGGTTTGGGAAGTGATGTCTATGTTTTTAGAACTGACTTAGCAGGAATAGAACAAGATTTAAGTGGTATTAGTTCTATATTTCCAGGAATTCCTAGTAGTATTCAATTACCTAATGCAATTATTACTGATTTTAATTCTGCTGAAGATATTATTGGACTAACAGGAGGGGTGACAAAAGCTGATTTAATATTTGAAGATTTTAACAGCTTTGAGGAGTTTAGTATTAATACAAATCTAATTTTACCATTGATACCCGATGAACTAGAACTGTTAGATAAAGCAGGTATTTCAGTGGAGGATTTAGACCCGAATAATGATGGGATTTTAGAGGGTACTACTATTAGAATGGGTAGCACAAATCAATTATTAGGATATGTGTTGAACACAGAATCTTCAGAGATTTCAGCTTTACCAGAATCACAGTTTATTAGTGTTAATTTTTAAGGAATTAATAGGGTGTATATTATGCACCCTAAATCTATGTATTTATATTGATAATTTGACTGATTATACTACGGTTGGTTCAGGAGGCGATCGCTCTGGTAATTCGCCTACTTAAAAAGAATTTTGGTGAAGTTTCAGAGAATATTAAAAATCAGTTTCCAGATTTGTATTTGGAAGAATTGAAAAATTTGAGTAAGGATATTTTTGATTTTACTACTTTCGAGGATTTATCAAATTGGTTGACAAATAAGCAGCGGTAAAAGTAAATAATTAATAATTACCTCTTCTAAAAAGGCTCCACTTATGAATCTTGGAAACCTTCTTTGAGTTCTGTTGATACATCTTCAATATGAGATTGAAAATATTCATCAAATGTTGGCATTTTTCCAAATTTCTCCAATATTTCTTCTTCTAATATTTTATAACTTTCATCGTAAGTCACACTAATAGCAGGTAAATGTTTAGCTGTATTTATTTTATTTATCTCACCAATTTTCATTACAGCATGAGACTTTTGAGTTTTAATTGTTAAATATTTAGCTAAAAGCAATGTTTTAAATTGATCGTCAAATTTACCTGCATCAGAAATAAAATCTGACCAGGATATAGAATTGGTTTCAACAAATTTAGAAAGGAATTGTACTTGCCGATAAAATGGTTTTACATCAATAAAATATGGTTTAATCTTAACCATGCTATATAATGCAATTTCATCAAAAGATATGTCTATTTCCAGAGGAACTATTTCCAAATTTGTCGGCAAATTAATAATCAAAAATAATTCTTTTACTGCTGGTAATTCTGAAAATAATTTGCCTGACTTACTTTTCTTTTTCTTAGAACCAGAATTAGATACACCAAAACCTTTAGACATTATTTTATTTTCCTTAATTTATCTATTATTCAAAATTTTATTATATACAACAGTTTCCTACTTATATCATGTCCCGATAATCAGTGATCAAAAAGTTTTTGTTCGTAGTTGGGCTTTAGCCCATCTATAGTTCTAGCTGAAGCCCAACTACAAACTTTAATTATAACTATTCAAGCGGACATGATATTAC
>NZ_JBNHER010000229.1:40111-61893 GCF_050015975.1 Dapis purpurea BLCC-M126
TTGAGCAATTTCTATAGTTCTGGCTGAAGCCCAACTACAAACTTTAATTATAACTATTCAAGCGGACATGATATTACTGATAAAATCATGTCCTGATAATCAGTGATCAAAAAGTTGTTGCTTGTAGTAGGACTTGAGCAATTTCTATAGTTCTGGCTGAAGCCCAACTACAAACTTTAATTATAACTGGTAACTGAAATTACTTTAAATATAGAAATGGTGCGTTACATTTTTATTAACGCACCCTACTAGACTGAGACTCTTTGTATTGGGTTTCCGACCTCAACCCAACCTACACTATTTGCAACATTTTAAACTGTCAGAGGCAACTTTTTAGTATCAGTTTCTAAACTATTAAATAACTTCTCCCAATTTTCAGGAGTTGCTTGATTTTCCTTATCTCCTTTTGCTTCAAAAGTTGTATTGCAAGCCTGATTTTCTTCTAAAACTTTGACACAAAGTTCGGCAATATCATCCCGACTAACAAGACCTTTAATATTATCTCCTTGGTCAAATATTAATGCTTGACCGCCTGGTTGTTCTGTCATGGCGCAAGGTCGAATTATTGTGTAAGAAATTCCACTCGAACGAATAACTTCTTCTCCTTTTAATTTCCAGTTTAATAAACCTTTTAATTGATCATTAAACTTCACTGCTGGAGGTTGTTCATCTAAATTTAAACCTGGTCGCCCCGGACGAGTTACACCTGCCGAACTAACCAGAACAAATTTAGGTAATTGGTCGCTACCATAAGCTTTAATAGACTCAACTTCTAACTGAAAAAATCCTGGTGCAAATTTAGGATTGAGTTCTCGGTTATATTCAAATTTACTCAACATTAATTGGTAGGAATAAATTTGACTAGGATTAAAAGGTTGAGCATTTTTTACAACTTTGGCTCGAAATACTGGAATTAAATCTTTAAATGGAATACGAATAGTTGTCCAGATATTGTAAACGGTATCAAAAGAATAGCTATAACCAACCCCATCCCATTTGTCTTCGCAGCGCAGGAAAAATTTATAACGTTTGCCATCTCCTTTCACCCGGAGTTCGATACCAGCAGATCCTGATAAATTCATTGGGGGGTTAAAGTTGCGGGTACGCACAGAGACGAAACCGCCGGAGTTTTCTGTGGAGACGTTACCGGAGAAAAGAGCGCTATTACCTGTGAGAAGGATGGAACTTTCGCTGACTCCCCCCATCACCACATCATCTAATGCACCCCAGGTTTCTTTAACATCTTGGGTGGGGTTAGTGAAGTCAAACAGGATTTTTTTGTTGCTTGGTTGTAGTTGTGGTTTTGCTGCTGCTACTAGATTTTTCATGCCTTCATATTCGACGAGTTGGGGATCTTCAACAACTTCTGGCATGAAAAATTTGATGCCTTGGTTATATTTGTCCCGGTTTGGGGTGTCTCCCTCTACAGGTTGCACCCGCGTACCTGTACAACAAATAATTTTGCTAACGTCTTTGAATATCTCAGGGGTGAGGGTTTCTGGTTTAGTGATGTCGGCGGTTACTATTTCGACATTCTTACCGAGAACTTTTTGAGCTTTTTTAGCATCTCGAACGAGCGATCGGACTTGATAACCCTTTGTCTGTAGTCTAGCTACAACTCGTTTACCGACTCCACCATTAGCACCTACTACTAATACGACTTCTGATGTATCTGCTGGTAATGGTGTTTTTTCACCAAATAATTTTTGTAACCATTTAACACTACCGATAAAGGGAATGACCCCAAAATAGGCTAGGGTTTGCAATAATCTACTTGGCTTCCATTTGGATTTTTTACTGTTAGTCACAACTATATCCTTAAACTCTTCTCTTACATATATTAAGATATGTTAATAAATTTTGCTGGATGGCCTTTATGAAGTCAGAAGTCAGAAGTTTTGGCGTTCCTGAAGTAAGGTATGTTGCCTCATATTTGTCAGATATTGAAGAGTTCAGGAGTTAACTACAAATTATGTCTAGAAACAAAAATTTTCCTTTGAGTCAATCCCCTTCTCTTAAGTCTTAAGCTATCCCTTACCCATAAGTCGCCCGAAGTATTGCAGGGTGGTGAGTGTGGGGAGATGATTATAGTAGCTAGTCACAGTTGGGAAATGTCGAAATTACGTTATTCACTTTTAGCCACCTCTGTCCTACATTTGAAAAATGGCAGGTTTGTCTTGACTGCCCTATCCTCCCCCTTTTCCTTGTCTCCCCTATCCTGTAAGGAATTTAAGAGATATGGTTCAATAATTGATAATGAATAATTGATAATTACCTCTCCCTAAAAGCTATCCATTACCCACATCTTTCTTAACATTTTTCAAAGAGCAGGGAGAAGGGAGCAGGAAGCACGAAAATGGGAGTATCAAGTAGGAATCATAGATGCTAGTAAAAGTCAAGTTATCTGCTGTCTTTAAACCTCGAAACCATTAACTAATAAGACTTTCAAGATTGTAAATAATTATGTGGGTAATGGTAAGCCCTAAAAGGAAGAGGATTGACGCGGTAGGGAAAATTTTTTCTATCTTGGTCGATTGGATATGGCGTTTCGGCGCTTGAGCCGACATGAAAAGCGTAGCGGCTCTGCAAGAGCGGGAAACCTCGCCATCCCATCCTTCGGAATGCTCCGCAAACGACCGCTTGTTTCTCCTTTAAAGGAGAGGCTTTATACCTTAATTATTCGGTAAAGCATTATTCTCTTAACAATTAATAGTTATTAATTATTAATTGTTAATTACTGAACTACCCCTTCATAGAATTATCTTGAATAGGAATCTCAATTATAAACTCACTTCCCTCTCCTAATTGAGAATTACAAAAGATACGACCACCATGTTTTTCCACCACAATTTGATAACTAATTGCTAACCCAATACCAGTACCTTTACCTACAGGTTTTGTAGTAAAGAAAGGGTCAAATATTTGTTGCTGTACTTCTTCTGCCATCCCCATACCATTATCAGAAATGCTAATAGTAACAACTGTTTTTTCTATAACTTCTGTTTTAATTTTTATTGTGGGAATTTCGTCTTCATTTGATTGAGAAAATTTCCCTTTTGCTTGTGCTTCTTCCACAGCATCAATTGCATTTACCACAATATTCATAAATACTTGGTTTAACTGACTCACATAACAATTTAACATAGGAAGATTACCATATTCCTTAATTAAACTAATCTCTTTCCCAACTTTAGGATTAAGTCGATTATTAAGTATAAGTAAAGTGCTATCTATTCCTTCGTGAATATTAACTGGCTTCATTTCTGCTTCATCAAGTCTAGAAAAATTGCGTAATGATTTGACAATTTCACGAATCCGCTCTGTACCTACCTTCATAGATTTTAATAGTTGAGGTAGGTCTTCTAGAATAAATTCTATATCTATTTCTTCCCTTTCTGCTTCAATTTCTGCCACAGGAGGATTGTAATGTTGTTGATATAGTTTAATCAAGTCCATTAGTTCATAGGAATAATTCTTCGCATATTCAATATTGCCATAGATAAAATTAACAGGGTTATTAATTTCATGGGCAATACCTGCGACTAACTGCCCTAAGCTTGACATTTTTTCACTTTGGATTAGTTGTGTCTGGGTCAATTGTAATTTTTTTAATGTTTGTTCTAATTGAGCCGATTTTTCTCTCTCCTTTGCTTCTGAATTTTGCAATGCAGAATTTAATTTTGCTAGTTTATCTGCTTGTTTAAGCACAATTTTAATAATCGCATCTCTCAGTTCCAAGGCAGCATCTATTTCACACTTTTTCCAAGGTAGAGATGTTAGCTTAACAATTTCTTTCCACAGTTCAAATGATTTGCGAGGATATAATCTAATCTCACCATTAGACTCTGTTTCTGTAACTGGTGTAGGATCTCCTGCCCAATCAATAGTTTTAATAACTTCTGGTCGAAACCACAAAATATAAATTCTCTGAGCTGAAGATATTGAAACTGCTAGTAACCCACTAGCTACATCTTTATATTTCTCGAATTTTTTATAAATTTTAGGAAAAGAATCTGTAGAAAAAACTTCTTGATTAAACTGTTCTTCTATATCTGGAATTAATTCCTGAATAGGTATTAATGGTGGAGTTTTACCTACTAGATGAAAATGGTCTCCAGAAATTACAACTGCTCCTTCAGCACTGACCAAATTTAGTAGTTGATTTTGACATTCAACTAAGGCATCAATAAAATTTGATGAGGTTGAAATATGTTCAATTATTTTACTCTTGACTGATTTTAACTCTAACCGATAATTATAGTCTTCATTTTTTTCTTGATAAGGTATTTCTAGAGACATTGTTTGTCCTAAAAATTCGCACGCTGCTCTTAATTCATAAGGCACATATTTCGCTGAATTATGGTGACAAGCAATTAAACCCCATAATTTTTGATTTTTGAGTAAAGATATAGACATAGAAGCCGTAACTCCCATATTTTTTAAATATCCTATGTGGCAAGGTGAGACACTTCTTAAAATAGAAAAGCTTAAATCAAGAGGTTTATTGGTAATTGGATTATTGCTTGGTAAAATTTCTACAGGTTGAGAATTAACGTCTGCTATTAATCTGAGCCAATTTACCTGACATAGTTTTCTTGCTTCGGTAGGAACATCTATTCTAGGGTAATTTAATCCTAAAAGTGGTGCTAGGTTTTCTATTTTATCTTCCGCAATTACAGATCCATGATCTTGAGAGTCAAATTTGTATGCCATTACTCTGTCAAAACCAGTAATTTTTCTGATTTCTTCTACAATTATTTGACATAAATTTTTCAAATTAGAAGCACCTTGCATTTTTAATGCTGCTTCTCTGATAGAATGATAGAAGTTTAAAAATGAAATATTTTCTTGAGATATGGCTGGTTCTAATTCAAGAATTAAAAAATTTTCCGAATGATGAATTATTCCATCAAAAACTAAAGATTTATCTCTGCTTTTAACTGATAATTTCACAGGATTTACTGTTTTTAAGACCGGATTATTTTCTAAACTTTTTCTAAGTGTATCAATTTGGTTTTGGTCGAGAAAGTCACTTAAGTTTTGATTCAGTAATGTTTGAGCAGGTATGCCAAATAGTTCAAAAGTGTTATTACTTACCTGTAAAATTTTTAATTCCGGTTCTTGTAAAACAAATAAGAGGCCCTGAGATTGAATATGACCTGATAAATGAATTTGTTCTTGATATTGGTTAGCTAAATCTCCTTGATTTGCTAGACTAATTTGGTTACTGTTCATATTAGTAAAATTGGAACTACTGTTACAGGATTAATAACAACACCCCTGAATATTTAGGACTTGTTTATACTCTTCTATCCGTGGGATTTATATCAAGTTCAGTAAATAACATTAATACATTTAGCAAATCTATTTTTGACTATAATAGATTTTTTTTCACAGTATACATAAAGTAACTTTAAACATTCCTTAATTTTTTTGTTAGCTTAACATTTTTTTATAAATCTTAATATAATCATATAGTAGTTAATAACATATTAGGTATAATTACTAAAATCCCCTGACTTAAATGAACTAGGAAGTACATGGAAACAACTGACTGGGAAACTGTAATTCCTGCTGGAATGGCAATTACTATCTTTCTTGGAGGAATGCTAATGATGTTTACTAATTTTTGGACTGATTCAGTTAAAAAAAAGCAAAAAACAAAAAAATAAAAAGCTGTTTTCTGAGTTTTGATATTACACTCCAATAAAAGTACAGAATTAATCAAGCATAAAGAGAGATTTATAAGATGTTCGACTTCAATCAAATAATTGAATTTTCACACCTATATTGTGTAGCAATTTGTGGATGTCTAGTACCCATGAATGTAGTAGCAAGTTTACAGCCAATAATTTTTACAGTTCTCCATCGACCTAAAAAAGAAATTAACTTAATGGCATTAGTCGCTAGTTTTTATGCTTTAATGATTATCCTTCATGTCGGAAGCTGGTTTATTGTCGGAGTCGTTAGAATCCAAACATTCATTCTTTTATTATTCGCTAGCTGTTCTTTAATCACAAATATTTGGGCAGTTAGTCATGGTTCTAGTATGAGAGCAACTATTCAATTTTTACAACAGTTTATAGTTAAACTTGTTAAGGGTATAACTTTCCATACTCAAGAGATTATACCAGAAACAAAATAGAATTTTTGGCAGAAGAGTGTAGGGATTAATCTAAGTTTTTTCACCAAAATACAAAGAATTATCGCTCCTCTCAAATTTAGTAGGGGTGATTCGCGAATCGCCCCTACTTCTAAATTCTAAATTCAGCTATAAAATCCCTACATTCTCCCTCTATTTTTGTTGAGAACCCAGAGCCGCAACTGCCACTCCAACTAATAAAATAACTCCTCCCAATAAAAAAATTAGAGAAGGCACTTCACCGAACAATAAATAACCCAAAAAACTCGCTCCAACAGGTTCAAATAAAATTGCCAAAGTAACTAAAGTAGGAGAAACCCAACGCAATGACCAATTTAAACTTGTATGTCCTATTAATTGAGGTAATAACGTTATTAATAGTATATAAAAATAGACTAATCCAGAATAACCAAAGTAGCCAACACCCGAAACGAAAGGAATGGGGAATAATATAATTGCACTGATACCATAGACTACCACAATATAGCCTCCAATACTCAACCCCTTGGTTTGAGCTTCACGTCCCAGAAGCATATAGACACTAATTGTCCAAGCTCCCATGAGAGCCAAAAAATTTCCCAGAAGAAGGTTGCTACCCGTAGTTACCCCACCAATATCTACTAAACCAATTATTAGTCCTCCAGTCATAGATACTGCTATGCCAATAACTGTCTGGCGAGAAAGTCTTTCTTTTAGCAACCACCACGACAACAAAGCTACCCAGATAGGGGTAGTATTGATGAGGGTAGTCGCAGCTGCGATCGAAGTGTAAGATAAAGAGGTAATCCACAGAGCAGAATTAACGGCGAGGCAAACTCCTGCTGCTCCTGCATAGAGTATTGCCCCTGGTTGGAGTTTTTGCCACTTAATTTTTGACCATGTTGGTACTAATAATAAAGAGGCGATCGCTGCCCGCGAGGCAGCTATTACCAGACTAAACCCTACACCACTCATTCCCGCAGACAAATTTGCCAACCTGACTAACACTGCGCTAGTAGATATTGCCAAAACACCGATAGTTAAAACTAATATAATTAACCAGTTAGAAGGTTTCATAAACAAATAAAAAGATGGTATTATTGAGTTTATCCAATTATTAGTTGAGTATGCTAAAGCTAACTATTATAGTTTTAATTATTCTCATAGGTTCTGCCTTTTGTTCTGCTACTGAAACAGCTTTACTTTCAGTTTCTCCTATTAAAGTACAACAGTTAGCACAGTCTAAAAAAACAACAGCATTAGCATTGTGGGCAATTAAGAAAAAAATTAACCGCCCCATTGCCACTGTAGTGATTATTAATAACATTTTTAATATTGTTGGCAGTATCTTAATTGGTAATATTGCAGCTTCAGTTTTAGGCAATGCTTGGTTAGGAGTTTTTTCTGCTATTTTGACATTTTTAGTAATAGTTTTTGGCGAAATTATTCCTAAAACTCTTGGGGAACGCTATGCTATGAAATTTGCCTTAACTATAGCTTTACCTGTGCAGGGATTAACTTTTATTTTTACTCCCATAGTCTGGTTAATGGAAAAAATTACATCACCTTTTACTCAAGGGAAAAAATTACCTACTACTAATGAAGCAGAAATAATGTTTTTGACTAGAATAGGATATCAAGAGGGAGTAATTGAAGGGGATGAAGCTGAAATGATTAGAAGAGTATTTCGGCTAAATGATAAAAGTGCATTTCATATTATGACTCCTCGAATAGCGACAACCTATTTATATAGTAATTCAACTATAGCTGAGGTTAAATCAGATATTATTAGTTCTCAACATAGCCGAATTATTGTCATAGGAGATTCTATTGATGATGTGCTGGGTATGGTCTTGAAACATGAATTACTTAAGGCTATGATTGAGGGAAAAGACAATGAAAAAATTTATGATTTTATGCGAGATGTTAGGTTTATTCCAGATACATTAAGAGTTGATTTATTATTGAAAGAATTTCAGAAATATCGTCAACATTTGATGGTTGTTTTAGATGAATATGGGGGAATGTCGGGAGTGGTAAGTCTGGAGGATGTATTAGAAGAATTAACTGGTGAAATTGTGGATGAAACTGATAAAAGTATTGATTTACAAGTTGTGGCAAGAATGAGAGGAAAGATAAAATTAAAGGATGAGTAATTTCACTTATCAGTTATCAGCTATTATTTATTAGTGACTAGCTAGTCAACTGACAAATCTAAAATGGTGCATTAGGTCATTTTGTGAGGGGTGGGGCGGGTTTATCTAATTTAATGTTGAGCCTTATTAATTTAACGTGGAACCCGCCCCTACTATTGCAATATTTTAGGCGTTTCACGGCACTACAATTATGAACTAATAGTAATGATGACTATATATAAGGAAGAAAGAAAGTATTAGTTATCTAGGAGAGAAGAGAAGCTCCATCATCGGTAAATTTTTCTTTTCCCTCAGAATTGCGTTACACTAATTCCTGTAAATCTAGCATTTTAATTTGTCTAAAAAAAAATATGCTACCAACTGTTTTAATTACTGGTGCTTCTCAAGGTTGTGGTAGAGAAACCGCACTTTTATTTGCGAAAAAAGGATATAACGTTGTCTTAGCTGCTAGAAAGTTAGATAGATTAGCAGCAACAGCAAATGAAGTTAGGGCAATTGGTAAATCTGCCTTAGCTATTCCTACAGATGTTACTGATGCTAAACAAGTAGAATATTTGGTGCAAAAAGCAATAGAATTCTATGAAAAAATTGATGTATTAGTTAATAATGCTGGTATCTGTCTGACTGGTGGAATGGAACATACAACTTTAGAGGATTTTCAACAGTTAATGAATGTCAATTTTTTCGGTTATGTGAATACAATAAAAGCTTTATTGCCTCATTTTTTGTCAAGAAAATCTGGCACAATTGTTAATGTGGGTTCCTTTGGTGGAAAAATGCCTTTACCACAAATGACAGCTTATTGTGCTAGTAAATATGCAGTTACTGGATTAACTGATACTTTACGTTTAGAATTACAGTCAAAAGGAATTAATGTTAGTTCTGTACAACCAGGAGTTATTAACAGTGATTTTCTGGAAAGGGCGCAATTTCGGGGTGGAGATAATTCAGAAGTAGAAGCTAGTCGCCAACAAATGAATTCTGCTTTAGAATCCAATTTTGTTAGTCAGCCAAAAGATATTGCGGAAGCTATCTGGAATGTTGTTCAAAATAAGCAGTCTGAAGTAGTAGTAGGTTCGGCTGTTTTAGCAACAGAAACTTATCGGTTATTTCCTGGTTTAGTTCAGTTTATGATGGGAAAAAGTTTGGGGTAATTTATAGCTAAGAAAGAGTTGCTTATGAAAATATGATGAAGGCAAGATCGATGAGATTATTTTTTATCGTTGGTTATTCCTATTATTATTTACTAGCTATATCTTTCTTTGCTATTTTTATCTAATGATGTATTAGTCACGAAAGTCTGAAAATTGTAGTAAATTTATAAATAATGCCTACTCCGATATACCATATTATTCCTTAGATAAATGTTCTACTGCTTTATCGTAAAAATCTAAGATTCAAGTTCAATAAAAAAGGAGCAAAACACAAAATGCAATACAAATTATTAGGAAAAAGCGGCTTAAGAGTATCCGAACTTTGTTTAGGTACAATGACCTTTGGCGAAGACTGGGGTTGGGGTTCGTCTAAAGAAGAAAGCCAGAAAATTTACCAAGTCTTCCGCGAAGTAGGAGGTAATTTCATTGATACTGCTAATGTTTACACAAATGGCACCAGTGAAAAATTTCTTGGTGAGTTTATTGCCTCTGAAAGAGATGCTATTGTTTTAGCAACCAAATACACTAACGGTTTGGGAGATAATAATCCTAATGGCGGGGGAAACCAACGTAAAAATATGGTGCAGTCGGTAGAAGCTAGTCTCAAACGTCTTAATACTGACTATATTGATCTTTTATGGTTGCACATTTGGGATTTTATGACTCCTGCTGAGGAAGTAATGCGGGCATTTGACGATTTGGTGAGAGCCGGAAAAGTATTATATATCGGTATTTCCGATACACCTGCTTGGGTTGTTTCTCAATGTAATACCTTGGCAGAATTAAGGGGATGGACGCAGTTTGTTGGTTTGCAAATAGAATATAGTTTAATTCAGCGCACTGCAGAAAGGGAACTTTTACCAATGTCTCGTACTTTTGATATCGGCGTTACGGCTTGGTCCCCTCTTGCTAGTGGTTGGTTGAGTGGGAAATATACCAAATCTAATGCAACCTCAGAAGAGCGCAGACTAGATAATGAAATGATGAAAGGTTTTTTGGAGCGGAGCGATCGCAATACTACTATTGCTCAAGAAGTAGATAAAGTTGCTCAACAAATAGGAAAAAGTTCCTCACAAGTAGCTTTAAGTTGGTTATTAAATAAAGGGGTAATTCCAATTATTGGAGCTAGAAAAATTTCTCATATTGAAGATAATCTCCAATGCGTCGATGTGAAATTATCCCCAGAACAAATTCAGCAATTAGATCGAGTCAGTCAAATCGAACTAGGTTTTCCACACGATTTCTTTAAAGCAGATATGGTCAAAAACTTTGCTTATAATGGCGCATTTGAGAAAATTAAAAATCATCGCTATTCACAATTAATGGATTAACTCCCCCGGAGGGAAGTCCCGCGCTCTCCTGTTGGCGGAGCCTAGCCGCAGCTATTAGGGGAGCGTCGCATGGGAAAGCCGGGCGTTATCTGTGTGGTTCGTCCTGATTTTATCTACTATTATAGCTATTGACAATTACAGATATTGTCACTACAATAGTTCTTTCTTGTTATCAATACAGGGGGAGGACATCACCTCTGTCAAAACAGCGGTCAGGGTTTACCAGACCGAAGAATCCCGCGTTGTCGCGTCAGCGCAATGTCGGGAGTATGTCAATGGATTAAATTACTATGACTCGTAGTACCCGTCTAGCTTAAAAATGTGGGTAATATCATGTCTGGTTGAATAGTTATAATTAAACTTTGTAGTTGGGCTTTAGCCCGAACTATAGATGGGCTAAAGCCCAACTACGAACAAAAACTTTTTTATCACTGATTATCCGGACATGATATAAGTTTAATAAATTAAGACCTCTCCCCCAACCCCTCTCCTGCTTTTGAGAGGGGATAAACTCCCCCTTCCCTTGCAGGGAAGGGGGCTGGGGGGTTAGGTTTTACCAACTTATTGCACTCTAATCATAACTACACTAATTTTCCGCAGGAACGAAATTTAATGCTTGACCATTCAACTGAGGAAACTCAATCAACACATCAATAAAATCCCCCGTTGCACCATCAAAACGAACCACACTACCAGTACCAGTGCTACTAGCATAAAGATTACCATCTGGTCCGAAGCCTAAACCCCTTGGCGCATCGAATATTGGCACTCCCTCTGCATCTACACCAGCATCAAGCACATCTAACAACCCTCCCGTATTAATATCATAGACACGAACCGTACCTACCGAATCATCTTGACCAAAAGGAAACTCACTGCTGACATAGATATTACCATCCAAACCACTAATCACATCTAGAGGACTTAACTCAGGATCATTAACAAAACTAGGATTTAACACCTCACCAGTGAGACCATCATATTGAATAATTGTACCCCCGCCTCCACCTGTTGTCGGATCAGCACCATTTCCTAAATAAAAATTACCATCAGAACCGAATACAAAACCCCTAGGAAAATCTACTAATTCTGAAGGAATAAATTCATCAATAAAGTCTCCTGTTTCACCATCAAAACGTAAAATTGCTCCTAACGAACGCGCCCCTACATAATAATTATTATCAGGTCCAAAAACAGAACCTCCACCATTTAATTCAGGAAATTCTGTAAATGTTTCAATGAAATTTCCTGTAGTCGCATCGAAACGTAAAACATCATCATTTCCACCATTAATTAAAACAGTATTAGAACCATCAATTTCTCGTACAATATCTCTCGGGTCAGTTAATCCTCCACCATTAGTAAATTCACTAATAAATCTACCAGTTAAACCATCAAAACGCAAAGCAGCACTATTTCCATTATTAGCAGCACTGGTAACAACAACATCAAATATTGTACCGATAAAATTTTGGGAAAATAACCGACTTTCAGCAATACCAAAGTTAACAAAATGTTCAATAGCAGTCAATAAATTTTGTTGAACTGCATCAGCAACTCCAGGATTTTCTTGTAGATAAATATCGGTATTAAATTGAGGGTTAGGGTCGCGATTTTCTAGTTGACCAACTTGAATAAAATGTTGAATGGGAGTAATTGAATTTTGTTGAACTAAAGCAACAACATCAGGGTTATTGATTAAATAAAAATTAGTATCAAAAAAAATACTAGGGTCTCGCCCTTCAAATTGACCGAATCGAATAAAGTGGTCGAAGCCACTTTGGACAATGCCATTGTTTATTGCTTCTGCAACACCAGGGTTACTATCTAAATAGAAGTTTTCATCAAACAGGTCAATAATTTCTAACATGAGTCGTGTATTAATTAGGGTTTTTAGTTATTTATGCACAACTCTTTTAATTTGGCAAGTCTTTGTATTTTCTGGCTTTTTGACTAGCAAGAATTAAATAAAATTTCAGGGCAATTATAATTGAAAAACTGATAGCTGATGCCTAATTGCTGACCGCTAAATTAATTCAGAATATTTTCTACTCCAACTACATTTCCTATTACTGCCTGCTCAATAATTCTTCTATATTGTAATCTCCATTGCAAAGCATTAGAGATAGTAATATAACCCTGTTGTGGAGGTTGTCTAATTATTCTCTCAGCCAAGACTTCACGTCCTATTTCATCTAAAGGAAGATTACGGTCTTCCAAAAATCCTATTACATCATCTTGATTACCATTACGACTGATAATTTCTATTAAACCCCTTGTAGTTTGATAATCTCCTGTTCTTTCTTTTGCTACAAATATCGCATTTTGAATATTTAAACTTGCTGCTCGTAATTCGTGGTTATCTATTTTTTCATACACAAAAACAAGTAGATTATAACCTAATCCATAAACTTTTTGACTAGCATCTCGAAACGGACAAGATGATTGTGGTTGTCGTATAGATGTCACCTTTAAATCTACTTCTAATTCTGGGAAATCTATGCCACTAGCTGCACTACCGGGAGTATATAAATACTTTGTTCCTAAATAGTTATTGAATGCTTGCTCTACATAAGTTCCTACTGCTTTACCATCGGTAATACCATACAAATCAGAAATTGGAGTAGCGCTTAAATCTCTAACAAAAATTGCTGCCTCAGTTTTGAATAGTGATAGGGTAAGTTCTTTCATATATTGATAAATATTGAATTAAAATAATGTTAACTGTTGCCAAGATTCATGCTTAAATCTAAAGTTTTGTTTTCCAATTCTTTGACAGATCCATTTTACACAATCAGGCACAACTGAATTACCATATAAAGCATATTGATGATAAACTTTAGCAACTCGACACCAATTATCGGGAAATCCCATTAAACGAGCATATTCAATATTAGTTAAACGGCGAAATTTATTACCGATTTGATATCTTTCATAATGCCTAGAAGTAGAAGCGGTTAATGTAGAAGTAACGCCATTAATGCCAAATATTGTATAGCCAAGACGCGCTCCTCCACCTTGGTTATATAATATTTCTACACCATTACAATATCTATTTACAGTTTTGCTTTTTTTTATTCTTTCTAGGGTATCAGAAGTAAAGTCAAATTGTAGATTTATTTCTGATTCATCTTGGAGAATATCTTTGAGTTTTTTTCTGGGTTTTAAATCAGCCATTAAAGGCAAAGATTTACTGTACATTTTGTTTTGATAAGCAATACCCCATTGATAGTTTTTACTACTAAAATTCATAATAGGCTGCATATATTTTTCTATTTCGCTATTTTCATTCCAAGGTAAACTGTCAACATCGTTATCTGTTAAAAATACAGAAAACTTTTCTAGGTCAGGAGTGTTTTGTGTCGATTCAATACAAGTACCAAAAATAAAAATTCTGTCTCGGTTTTGGGGAATACCAAAATTTATCGGGTTAATAATTCGCCATTCAATAAAATAGTCTAAGGAAGCAAGAGCATTTAAAATAATTCGGAAATGATCCCCTTTTTCCATAGTCAATATTCTTTTGACATTTTCTAATAAAAAATATTTAGGTTTTTTAGCTTGGATTATTTCAACTATTCGTTCAAAAAGTGTTCCCCTGACTCTATCTCTAATTCCCATTTTTTTGCCTGCTTGACTAAATGGTTGACAGGGAAATCCTGCACTTAAAATATCGTGTTCTGGAATTTCTGATAAATTAATTGTATTAATATCGTCTAATATTATTGAGTCACTACCAAAATTACTTTGATAAACTTGACAACAAAGTTCGCTAATATCATTAGCCCAAATAGTGTCAATATTTGCAGCTTTCATTCCTAAGTTAAAACCACCTATTCCCCCAAATAATTCTATGGCTTTTAGTTTGTGAGTTTGAGTCAATTTATTATTTATTTAGAGTAAAATTTTAGTTAGATTAATAATCAAATTATCAATATTTTTAATTCTATTCTGGCAACAGAAAACTGAGTTAATTTTTGTTTATAACTCAGTTTTTCTTCCCCAAAAAAACCTAAGATTTCGGTTTAGAAATTGAACTAACGTGCAATTCCTTCAACTGCTTTTTATCAACTGCAGAAGGTGCATTTGTCAACAAACATTTTGCCTGCTGAGTCTTCGGAAACGCAATAACATCCCGAATAGACTCCTCACCCGCTAACAACATCACCAACCGATCTAAACCATAAGCAATACCACCGTGGGGAGGAGTGCCATATTCAAACGCTTCCAATAAAAAGCCAAACTTATTATCAGCTTCTTCATCAGATAAACCAATAGCTTCAAACACCTTTTCCTGCACATCCCGTTGATATATCCGCAGACTACCACCGCCAATTTCATAACCATTAAACACTAAATCATAAGCTTGCGCTCGTGCAGTCTTCAAGTCATCAATATCATCTGGGTGGGGTGCAGTAAAGGGGTGGTGCAATGCTTCCAAACGTTTTTCGTCCTCATTCCATTCAAACATGGGGAAGTCTGTCACCCATAATAAATTAATTTTATCCTTGTCAATTAATCCCAACTGTTCGCCCACAACTAACCGCAGGCGATCTAAGGTTTTGTTGACAGTATTCGTGTCATCCGCAGCAAATAACAGCAAATGACCAGGTTGAGCATTGGTACGTTTGAGCAATTCCTGTTTTTGTTCGTCCGTGAGGTTGTCTTTGATAGCTCCAATAGTATCTATCTTGCCTTTTTCTTTAACGCGAATGTAAGCTAAACCTTTTGCTCCTACTTCACTTGCCTCTTTAAATAAGTCGCCACCAGGTTTAATTCTAACGTTGGAAATAGCATCGTTACCTCCAGGAATAGGCAGCACTTTCACTATCCCACCTGCTGCAATGGCACCAGAAAATACTTTGAAACCAGAATCTTTCACCAAGTCGGAGACATCGACCAATTCTAAACCAAATCGAATATCTGGTTTATCACTACCATAACGTTCCATCGCTTCCGCATAAGTCAGTCGGGGAAATGGTAAAGGCAAATCTACACCCTTGACTTTCTCAAAAATGTATGCCACTAACTCCTCATTTAATTGAATAATTTCCTCCTGAGACATGAAACTCATCTCCATATCTAACTGAGTAAACTCCGGTTGTCTATCCGCTCGTAAATCTTCATCCCGAAAACAACGGGCGATTTGATAATAACGGTCAAAACCAGAAACCATCAACATTTGTTTGAAAAGTTGGGGAGACTGGGGTAAAGCAAACCACTCGCCAGCATGAACGCGACTAGGAACCAGATAATCTCTCGCCCCTTCTGGAGTAGAGCGAGTGAGAATAGGAGTTTCGACTTCGATAAAGTTTTCTTCGTCTTCCAGAAAACGGCGCATCGCTTTGACAACTTCATGCCGAAGTTGCAGGTTGCGGGTCATGCGTTCCCTTCTCAAATCTAAATAACGATATTTGAGTCGCAACTCTTCCCTTACTGCTTCTGTTTCAGCAGTGGAAATTTGAAATGGCAGTTGTTTACCCAAACTATTCAATAGTCGAATATCATCGGCGTAAATTTCGATTTCCCCAGTAGGAAGTTTAGGGTTAAGAGACTCTTCCGGACGACGACTAACCCGACCTGTGATTTGTACAACATATTCATTCCGAATATCTCCAGCTATTTCATAGGAGTCTGGAGTACGCTCTGGGTCACTCACAATTTGGACAATACCAGTGCGATCGCGCAAATCTAAAAAAATCACCCCCCCATGATCCCGACGGCGGTCTACCCATCCACAAAGATTAACAGTTTCTCCAATACGATCGCCATTTACTTGTCCACAATAATTAGTTCGCATCATTACCTAATTAGAAATTTAACTAAAAAATAAATTTTATCATTATAATAATAGGATGCCCGTAAATCATTAATAATTTTAGGTTAAATTCGGATTTAACAAAAATAGGGTGCGCATAGCACACCCTATTTTTTCAGGAGATTGATTTAATCAAAGAATTAAGAGTATAGAAGTTTTGAATTTATTTATAGATGAAATATAGGGAAATTGGCGTTATAAAGTTAGACTTGCCAAAAAAGTTATTTATTACCGAGAGTTATCCCTGATCGCTTGTCGTTTTTTTCACTAGAAGGATCAGAAAAGTAGGACGCAAGAAATGGAAACGTGAATCTAGCTACCACCGACGCTCTTTATCTGTTTGCGTAGCATTCCGAAAGAAAACCACCATGTTTAGGCTAAAAGTCCTAAATGGATGCAAATTACGACGATGAAACTTTGATAACCAGGCAGTAGAATTATTCATACAATTTGCCATACTCAACCGTATGATTCAAACAGGTAAGCCATAATGGTACTTTGTACTATTCTAGTTCTTTTCTATATAGGATGAATATTGTGATCGCAACATTCATGCAACAAAGCCCAATGTCGGTCCAAAAAAAATAGAGAAATCGGGTTTATATGAAATGTCCTACTAAAGTAACATCTGTCTCCGATAAACCAGATTAATTATAACACTCCAAAGCAAGCGGATTTAATATAACTCCAAAACCAAGATCGCTATAGAAATACAATTAAAAATTTCTTGAAGATTTAGACTAAAAATTCTCATTCTCTTTTATTAACACTGAAAATTCATACTCATATCCACGGAGATTAGAATCTAATTGTAAAGTGTATACCCCACCCACAGGCATAGTACCTGTCCATTCACTTTCATTATCTTCAACTGCCATAAGTTTGCCATCAGGACTAATAATTGCTGGAAAGGCATCTCCTAAATTTTTGATACTTAGGATCTGACCTTGAACCATCCTAACCCGGTAGTTATGACTACCAGTACCAATAATCTCACCTCTAACAATAGCTTTGTCGCTTTCTGGGGAAAAAGTAATAGTCTTATCTACTTTTGAGCAGGTGCTACGAGTTCTGTTTTTGGCAACCCAACCTGTAACAGGATTACTAATTTGTAGCCAACCAGATTGTTCATCTGTAACAGAAACAAAGGCATTATTGTTAAGTTGACCAACTATATTACCTTCTTTAACTTCTGGACTTCTACGAACATTCAGAGGTGCTTCAGGATCATCTACTATAGCCATAACTATTTTGCATCCTGATGTTGATGGTGTAATCACAACTGGACTAGATTTTTGATTAACTAAATCTGAGGAGTTGGGAGTTGAAGACTTTTCTTGGCTTACTTCTACTCTAGTTGCGGGATCATCAGCACTGTCGAAGTGGAAGGAATCTACTAAAGCACCAGCTTGAGAAACTTGAGCATGAGTAAATGTACTAGTAATAACGAAAGGAAGAGCAGCGATGGAAGCAACGATTTGGTTTTTCATGGTTTTTGATTTCCTATGTTTGAACTAATTGTTTTAATTATCTTCGTTTTTTCTGGTGATGGTTGTGACTTGTGAGTAAAATTCCAGTGATTTCTCGGTTGTGCTTGAGTGATTTTTCAAGTATTGATAAAGTGAGCGCAAGTGCGTCTAAATGTTGAAGTAGATAGGTAATTCTGGTGATGATAGTCACAGCAGAGGCCATTATATTACTTTATATGGTCTTGCATATTCCCGGATGAATTAGTTGGGGGGGGAAGAGAGGGAAGAGGGGGAAAGCTTACAAAAGTAGGTTTTTTAGCTTTGATATCAAACAAGTGTGGGGAATATGGAGAAAGGTAGAAATTAAGAGTCATAAATTAATTCTTTCCTCCTACTCCCTACTCCCTATTTTCTGGAGATACGCTTAGGGGCTATATGTTGAATTATAGTAGTTTTATTAACATAAAATACAGCTATCAGCTGTGTAATTTATAAAATTTTAAACATACTTATATCTTAATACAGTTCAGTTAAGGCTGAAAATCATGTAATATGGGGTAATTATTAATTGTTAATTGTTAATTACTGAAGAGCGTAATTATAAGTATTCAAGCGAACATAATCTAAATATAGGTATTGTCATCAAAAAAGGAAATTAAGTGTGGTGAATCTTAAGAATTTCTCATTGATGTATCATAATATACTAAGTGCTGAAATATTGAAGCAGATAGCAATTCCAGCCATAAAAATCGAAGAAGGCAGCCTCTTGACGGAGGAGCTTTGCCAACGCCAAAACTAAAACCACTATGGATAACTTTATATTTGGCCATACTACCAGAGCGATCGCTCATTGGTAAGTAAACAAAAATATTTACCGTCATTGCTAACGAAGTGAAGCAATCCCAAAAAACCCTTGCGTTCGCGGAGCGTGTCCGCTTCGGACTTATGCCTCATTCTGCTCCGCTCCATTCGCAACGACATTGTGTAATTAATTCTGTCCGACTACTTACCAATATTTATTTGTTGTAAGGCACAGCTCAGTATTCTCTCAACTATAAATGCCTCCAGAAATGTCTGGATTTAATATTCTTTGAACAAAGAGTCTCTGATAATTTAAAGATTATCAATATCTAAAAAATTCAACAAAATATTAGCAGCCTCATCTAAATCTTTGCCAAAACAAATAATCCCATCCTCGTGACCTGCCATTACTAATATTTTTTCTACTCCTAAATTTTCTTCATCAAACAAACGAAACATTTCTTTTGCCATTTGTGGAGTACCATAAGGAACATCTGGATTAGAAGTAGGAACCTTAAACATAAGTTTTTGCCAAAGCTGATAATTATGAATATGAATAATACCCATAATTTCTGGTTGATAATAATAGATAGCAGCATGAGTTAAAGACTCAGAAGAAGCTTTAACAAGTCCGCAACAAGTTAGACTATTTTCCACTATATTAAAATCAGTAACTACTGTATAATGTTCGGGTTTTAAAGTTAGGAGATGAGCAGTTTGAGTTCCAGAAATAATAAACTGATTGGAATTATTTATTCTCTGACTAACATTACCAAAACCAATGCCATTTTCGTAAACACCAATTAATCCCAAAGAACGCATTAAGTCACGTTTTTTCATTAATTCAGTTAGGCGTTCGATTGCCAGAGATTCTCCTTTTATCCAATGACAATGATATTTAATTACTCCCTCATCCATAACCATAAATTTAAGAATTAAAAAGAACAATAAAGATTAATTGTATCATGGCTAATTTTTTCTAGGTAGTTGACTAAATTAGTTATATAGCAATATGAAATGATTTGTGAAAAAAACTGTAGGGGTTTGGTTTCCAAATCCCATTTCCGCAAAATATTACAATATAAGCGCGGATTACTATAGTATAGTTTGTGTCAGATAAAAGTACAAAGCTTTTAAAGTAACTTAACTTAAAAACATGAACAGAAAAAAACAAAATCGACCAAAAGACATTTTTAAACATCTCAAAAAAAACGGTACAAAATTCGTTCGCATTCTCTTCTGTGACAACGCCAATATCATTCGCTCCAAAGCATTCCATATTGACGTATTACCAGAACACTTCTACACAGGAGTCAGCATCACAGTTGCCCAACAAGCATTCCCAGTCATGTACGATGCCGTAATTTCTGAAACAGGTCTTGCTCCTGTAGGGGAGGCTTGGTTAGTTCCTGACTGGTCTACTCTCCATACATTACCCTACGCTCCTACTCACGCTAGTCTAGTTGGGGATATGTATAAAGATGGCTCTCCCTGGTCTTTGTGTCCCCGCCGATTTCTCAAACGAGCGATCGCCACTGCGGAAAAAGCAGGTTTACAAATAAAGGCCGCCTTTGAAAACGAATTCTACCTACTCAAATCTACCTCTGATGGTATCACCCCCACAGATGATACAGTTTTTGCCTCTACCTTGGGGATGAATATTAACTGCGCTGTAATTGATGACATTGCCGATGCTCTAACTGCTCAAGAAATTCAAGTGGAAAGATATTATCCAGAATCAGGTCATGGTCAACAGGAAATATCTATCCGTTATAGCGACGCCTTACAAGCTGCTGACAGACAAATAATCTTTCGGGAAACAGTGCGGGGGATAGCTCTCAAACATGGACTCACCGCATCCTTCATGCCGAAAATTTTTGCCGATCAAGCAGGTAATGGTTGCCACTTACATCTAAGTTTGTGGGAAGGAGAGCGAAATATTGTTCCTGATTCAGATGGAATAGGGGGAGTCTCCAAAACTGCTCGTAGTTTCATTGCTGGAATTCTTGAGCATTTGCCTGCTTTGATGGCGCTGACAACTCCAAGCGTTAATTCTTATCGTCGCATTCGCCCTCATTTCTGGAGTGGTGCCTTTCGTGCTTGGGGTTTAGATAACCGGGAAGCTGCTGTCAGAGTACCGAGTAATTTTGCCCCACCGTCTCCCACTCATTTTGAGTTGAAAACTGTTGATGCTTCTGCTAATCCTTATTTAGCACTGGGAAGTGTGATAGTAGCTGGTTTAGATGGTATTAACAGGGGTCTTGATGTTGGGGAACCTGTAGCGGTTGACCCAGGAAATTTTACACCTGAAGAAAGGAATACCCGGGGAATAGATGCTTTGCCTAGTTCTTTGGGAGAAGCGATCGCTCACTTACTTAATGACGATGTTCTACAAAATGCTTTGGGATCGGAATTAGCTCAAGCATTTATTGGTGTTCGTCGCGCTGAGTGGGAAGCGATGAAGGATATGGAAATAGAGGAGGAAGTAAAGATTTTGTTGTCTAGATATTGAAAAAGGAGTAATTTTAGTTATTAATTATATCATATTCGGTTGAATACTTATAATTAGGCTCGTAGTTGAGCTTTAGCGGTTGAGCTTTAGCGTGCTAAATGTCCATCTAGGGCTAAAGTCCAACTACAAACTAATACTTTTTTATAACTGATTATCCACAATTCGTAGCTTCCTGGAGGGGGCACATAATATTATTATTACCTCCGTTTAAAGAAATACTGAAGTTGATTTTAATAGTTTTGTAGCATGAGCATCTTGCTTCTTCGTGATATTTTTTGGTAGGCAGGATGTCCTCCCCACTTATGTTCATCACAAGTTTTGAGAAATTACTTAGAAAACAATAATGATTCACAAAACTGAACAATTTACCCAATTATTAATTATTAATAATTAATAATTCTGGTTTAAAGCCTCCCCTTG
>NZ_JBNHER010000230.1:0-3817 GCF_050015975.1 Dapis purpurea BLCC-M126
AGCCAAGTTATACAGGTTTTTTGACTTAAAAGCTAACTCATCGCACACCTGCCAAAAGTTATGTGTTCGTCTAATTATATGTCTGTCAACAACAATCAATTGCTCTGTCTACTCAAATTTTGTTACCCTCGCCCGTGATTACTATAATACTCGAAATAATGCTCGAAATCATTCATTGCCTAAATTTACGCTTTCCATTAACTGTTTAATATTACAATACTTTTCTACGTTTGACAACTATTTTATACAGTTTAAGTTTAACAGTTAATTACCCCTATTCTGGTAGTTAGCATAAATATTCTTTGTTTTGTCCAAAGTCCAAATTATGCAGTAGGTAAGAATTATGGTAGTTCTGCATAGTAATGGTGAAAATATACATTTTTTTCCCACATTCCCTATATTCCCCAGACTTTCTATACCATTACCATGCACCACCATCAAAATTATTATCTTGGCCTTGCTAAAATACCTACTGAGATTAACGCTGCATAAAATATTGTGAGTCTATGAGTCGAGTAGTCTGGCAAATATTTATTGTTTGTCCTGATTAACTGGAGTTCTTCAGAAATAAATTTTATAAGTCCTATAATATTCAGGCGATCGCTAACTTTGAATAGAAGTAGTATTTTATCTCGTCTAGTCCAGGATAGCGGAAATAACTGAGCAGTTACAAAATCATAAAAGCCTTACTCAGGAATAGTTTTGACTGTCAGATGTGCGTCTTACATTCTCGAGGGGCTGTGTGCGGAATTACTTCCGCATTTTATATGCCCCGTAGAAGACCTCAGAATTACGCACTCGCTTTTAACTTCCGTGTAGCAGCGTTAGGGAGAGTGATGTTGGTCACAAAAATTGTTTATGTGCTTCACTTTGTTATGTCTGAATAACTCACTCTCCTGATATCAAAAAATCACTCTCGACTTCAACTACAAGTCACCACCATAACCAAAAAAACAGAAGATGATTAAGGTATAGAGTTCAAGGTAAGTCTCATGTTTCAAGTTCAATTACTCCCCGGCGCAATCAACGAAATCATGGCCTCTGTTGCCGAAAATTGTTCTCTCACTGAATCAGACCGTTATGGCCTTATGGCTGCTGTGTTGGATGATTCTCTGACTGAAGAAGAGCGTTGTAGTGTTAATAGATTGTTGCGTTCTGTTGTTAGAGGACGGGTGCAGTTAAAATAAACGTCTGCCTCTGACTATTTGTCCAATTTTTTATATAGACATAATATAAATTCAGCAAAAGTTGAAAAACAATCATAAATTGGTATTAGCCAAATTACGGATTTCGACCCATTCTTGATCTGATAAAGGTTGAGTTATTAACTGAATTTTAAAACATTCACTAGCTGCCATAATCAATGCTTCAATAATCTGATTAATCAAACTTTCTCCCCTATCATTTGGTGATAAAAAAGATGCATAAATATCAGAAACTCCAGGGGATGGTTGAGAGTTAAAAACATGAATAAAAAACTCAACATCAGGTGCTAAAATCATAGAACCATGTTGTAATATTGCTCCTTTTTTTCTCAATTGCGCGCTACCGATTAATTTTGTCCCATTAGGTAAAATTAAATCTGCACCTGTAGAAGTTCCAAAACAGTTTGGGTTATTAATATAGCCTCTTCCGGCACTACCATAAACTAAGTTAATACCAAGCGATCGCCACCCTTGGATTAAAAATTCACAAATAGCTCGATAAGATTCAATACGACTCCCAGTAAAACCAGAAGTTATCAGACTATAAGTTAAATCCCCCTGATGCAAAACAGCTCTCCCACCAGTAGGACGACGCACAATATCCACAGGGGTGTTTTGCCAGAGGAGGTTTTGCCAATATTCGGGATAGGATTTTTGATGATAACCGAGAGAAATGGCGACTGGTTGCCAAGTATAAAAGCGGAGAGTCGGTGGAATTTTTCCTTGGAGATGTTGGTGTAGTAACCATTCATCTATTGCCATTTGTAATTTTCCGCTTGTTGTTAGTAGGGGAATAAGTCGCCAAAACATAATGATTCTGAATTAAGCATTTAGCCATCAGCTCGCTTCCTGGATCGGAACTAGGTTTTTCATATCACTCCACATTTTCCTTTGCTGCCGAATGCTACGCAAACGGAACATAAAAAACGCGCGTTATGCAGTAGTAAAACAGCTATGAGCTATTGCTTTTGGTGTGTGATAAAAGCTTAATTAGGGCTGGCTGATTAAATCTAAAAGCATTGATAGATAAAGGTTTTAGGCTTTTTTTACTCCATAAAGTCTGGCGAATTCAGCTTGATCAAGCAGAAAGTTAGGGTTTTGAGGAGAATAATTGCAGAAAAATTGAGGGATAAAATATTAGACTAACTCCTCTAAATTCCCCATTTCTTCTGTCTCCTGTCTGCTGTCTCCTGTCTCCTCCCCTCACCCATAAGACTTTTTCAGCAAACCCTAATTAAATTAATTGAGCCATAATTCAATATTACTACAAAATTTGCCTCCTTTGAGCTTAAAGTATACAGTCATTGGTGGGATTTTTGAGGAAATTTTTGGGTTAAAATCTAAAGTAATGCAATACTTGTTGTTGAATAAGTTAAAATCCTCAGCTTTAGCTTCCTTCAATAGCAGGGATGGTGGAAAGGTAATATATTTAGCTATACTAGATGATCGATTAGGGAAATCGCTTCCCTGAGAATATGACGGATAACTTGATTGATTTTTTATTTTTATGAAGAACCTACTAAAAATTCTCCCTTGGTTAGTTATTCCTGGTTTTGCTTGGTCTCTTGGTTTTTTTTACAACGTTTATTCTGGCGGTCTAATTGGTCGATTACGGGGAATGTACTATAATAAGGTGGCACTAGCTGCTGAGTTGGAGGATTCAAAAAGAGTAATAATTGTTGGTGGATCGGGAGCGCACTACACTGTCAATTCTGAGCTAATGGGGGAAAAACTTGGTATCCCTGTATTTAACTTTGGTTTGGATGGTAATTTGGGTCTAAATGTAATTTTTCCGACTATTTTGGAGCAAGTTCGTCCAGGAGATATTGTGTTGATAATTCCTGAATACTTAATGCTCTTGGATGAGGATGGAATTGGCGATCGCTCTACTTACTTTGGGTTCGCTATTGGAAAACCAGGGTTAGGAGGAATTCCACCTAAGAAGTTTGGCCAAGATACTTTTGGTTTAGGTGTCCCTAGTCTTAGAAACTTGACAAAATCTACTATAGACATAGTAAAGAAGGCAGAAGATCCGGACTATATTCCAGAGTATTATGCCGATCCGATTACAGACTGGGGCGATCCAACGAAAACATGGGAGCGTAAAAGTAAGTGGTGGCAAATGACAGTTAAGAAACCTATTACTCCTCATTCAATTGCACGAATCAAACAATTTCGAGAGGAGTTGGAGGCTAAAGAAGCAACTTTGCTCATCTCATTACCTGTTATTTATGGTAGTACAGATGAAAGAACTATCAAGAATGTTAAGAAAACTGCTGAAGAGTTAGGCAAAATTGCTCCTACAATTTATGACAAAGAATCATTAAATTTGTGGACTGACTCCAATTTATTTGCTGATACTCACTACCACCTCAAAGAAGAAGCACGGGTTATCCGCTCAAAAGAATTAATTGATCAACTCCAGCCTATAATAAATTAATAGATAATAACTAATAGACATCTCCACAAAAGAATGTAGAGATATTCCATATAAGCTTTCTATAAAGATTTGACAAAAGGAATATTTAATTTCTTTTCTGGAGATGTCTAATATAGAATCTGATTCATTAATTGATAATTGATAATGGATAATTGATAATTACCTCTGGTTA
>NZ_JBNHER010000231.1:0-18790 GCF_050015975.1 Dapis purpurea BLCC-M126
CGTTAACGAAGTTGTGCGGAACGCTAAACGCCATATCCAATCGACCAAGAGAAAATTGCTAGGATATTTCCTAATTTTCAATTCCCGAACGGTTTTAACCAGAGGTAATTATCCATTATCAATTATCAATTAATGAAAAGAAGCTTTAGAAAGATATCAGAGTACTAAACTTAACCTAGATAAATTCAGCAAATATCAACATTGAGCTTTCCATTTTTTCCATAATGAAGAATTTGTTTTGAACCCAAATTTCAGTAACTATACAACTAGATTTGGCAAAGGCTCATGAGATTTATGAAAGTTTTTTCAAAATACTCAAGGAGCATCTTTTCAAAGTTACCTTGTATGGAATTTAGTTAAAGCTTTATCCCTAGAGTGGGCTTTTTGTACCCGTAAAATTGACAGGGAGTGGTATCTGTTTAAAAATATTCCAGTTTGTTTACCTGTTGTTGTTGGTAGAGATAATAGGTTTAAAGATGTGATTATTAATGATGTTATTTCGATGGATTGGACAAAGTTTTGTAGGGTATATCGAGACTCCTCTATTGGAAAACCCTAACATAGAACTAAGTTCTATTCCTCTATTAATATGGGTGATTTCTCATTTTATTGGAACCTACCTAACTTAAACTTTAAATCATTTCAAATGCACTGTGGAACACAGAAAACTGGTCGGTCTATGTTTTACTTTGGACAACGCTACAATTTGTACCAAGAATAGACTGTTCGATTAAGTATTACCTTTGACCATACCAATACAAATCTCTATGTGTTAACCATCTGATGCAAACATATCAAAAGTTCTTGGCTACAGTTTAATTGAAATTAGAAAAATTATTTAAAAAGGTATTGAGCATAGTATGTTGCTCATGCGGAATGACGATTTGTGCGTGAGTATTATCTTATATACAGGACTAAGACAAAACTTATACTTATACCTTACCTAGCTATGGGTGGGTTCCAATGCACCCTATAGGTAGACTCCCTGGGTCAGTCCCAATAAGCTGTTAAGCATCTAAATTGGTTATTGTGGCTGATGGGGAGATGGGGGGATAGGGAGATGGGGGAGGGTTTGACGGTTTCTTCCCTAGTTTGCTAATACCCAGTTTAAATGCGTCTTAGCTTATAGTTAAAGTTAATAGGAGTAAAAAATTAAATGTGTGGAATTGTTGGTTATATTGGCACCCAGTCAGCTACAGAAATTTTACTATCAGGATTAGAGAAATTAGAATATCGAGGTTATGATTCTGCTGGGTTAGCTACTGTTTGTAATGGTCAAATAAAATCTGTTCGTGCTAAGGGTAAGTTGCATAACCTCCGAGAAAAATTGGTAGGAATGGAAATGCCAGCTAATATTGGTATTGGTCATACTCGTTGGGCAACTCATGGCAAACCGGAAGAATATAATGCTCATCCCCATACTGATGATACCGGGCGAGTGGCAGTGGTGCAAAATGGAATTGTTGAAAATTATCGAGAGTTACGCAAAGACTTGGAAAGTCGGGGGCATAAATTTGTTTCTGAGACTGATACAGAAGTTATTCCTCATTTAATTGCAGAATTTTTATCTAATTTTGCAGGAAACGGGAAACGGGGAACGGAGAACAGAGAAAATTTTTTAGAGGCAGTGCGTCAGACTGTGAATAAATTGGATGGGGCGTTTGCGATCGCTGTTGTTTGTGCAGACTATCCAAATGAAATTATTGTTGCTAGACAACAAGCTCCTCTATCTATCGGTTTGGGGCAAGGAGAATTTTTCTGTGCTTCTGATACTCCTGCTCTTGTATCTCATACTCAAGTTGTTCTCAGTTTGGATAATGGGGAAGTGGCACGTTTAACGCCTCTGGGAGTGGAGGTTTATAATTTTGATGGCGATCGCCTCAATAAACTTCCTCGCATTCTTAACTGGAGTCCGACTTTAGTTGAAAAACACATTTTTAAACATTTTATGCTCAAAGAAATACATGAGCAACCAAATGTTGTTAGGAGTTGTTTAGAAACTTATATTAATAGTGATTGGGATGTTCAAAATAGTCAGATTTCTCCCACTAATTTAGAATTATCCTCATCCCTATATAAAAATTTAGAACAGGTTGAAATTTTTGCCTGTGGTACCAGTTGGCACGCTAGTTTAATTGGCAAGTATTTATTAGAACAATTAGCAGGAATTTCGACTACAGTAAATTATGCTTCTGAAGCTCGTTATGCTCCTTCGCCTCTGAGAAAAAATACTCTCTTGATTGGTGTTACTCAGTCTGGTGAGACGGCTGATACTTTAGCAGCTTTGGCAATGGAACAACAGCGTCGTTTAGATAAACCTGCTGAATTTAGATCGATATTATTAGGAATTACTAACCGGGCGGAAAGTTCTATTGCTAATTTAGTCAATCAAATTATTGATATTCGGGCAGGTATTGAAATTGGGGTTGCAGCGACCAAAACATTTGTGGCACAGGTAATGGCGTTTTATTTTTTGGCTATAGATTTAGCATGGCAACGACAATATTTATCTGGGGAAAGAATTGCAGAAATTATTAATGGTTTACAAAAAATTCCTGCACAAATGGAACAGATGTTAGAAGCTCAAGATAGTCAAATTGAAGATTTTGCTCATCAGTTTAATGACACTCAAGATTTTATTTTTGTAGGCAGAGGAATTAATTATCCAATTGCTTTAGAAGGTGCTTTGAAACTGAAGGAAATTAGTTATATTCATGCCGAGGGATATCCAGCAGGTGAGATGAAACATGGTCCGATCGCTTTGTTGGATGATAAGGTGCCAGTAGTAGCGATCGCCATGCCTGGTTTAGTTTATGAAAAAGTGCTTTCTAATGCTCAGGAAGCTAAGGCGAGGGATGCGCAGTTAATTGGGGTGACTCCTGAAAGTACGGAGGCGGATGTGTTTGATAATGTGTTGGCGGTGCCAGCGGTGGATGAGTTGTTATCGCCGATGTTGACTGTTATTCCTTTGCAGTTGTTAGCTTATCATATTGCGGCTCATCGTGGTTTGGATGTAGATCAACCACGGAATTTGGCGAAGTCGGTGACAGTGGAATAGGTTTTTTTCAGTGAACAGTTATCAGTTAGCCTCTTACAGAGGAACTGCGTTAACAGTTATCAGTATTTTCTGTTGGAATACTTGAGGTTTTAATCCCCCCAAACCCCCCTTTGAAAGGGGGGCTTAAGAATTTTCAAACAAAGTAGGGACGTTGCATAACAAAAATGCGTTTCATGTCGCGCAGCGAAACGTCCCTACTTTGCTCTGCTGAAATGGAAACCCTAATTAATAGAAAATTTCTATTAGTCTTATTAATGCTATTTCCATGAAAGATATTTCCAGCTAATGAAAACCCTAATTAATAGAAAGTTTCTATTGATTTCCATGAAAGATATTTCTATTATGCAACGCTTGATAGCCGTTTTTGAACTATTGTAGTTATCAGTTTTATGTCGTCTGGGGAACAAAACTGTTTAACATAGTTAGGCAATTTCTGTATTACATAGGTTGTGTATAGCCACCACCGAAACTTTGGAAGTAAGTCATCTGGATAAATGTTAGCACCAACAACTCTACCATCTGGATAGTAATGGGGATATGTGGGAAAGTCTGTGTTAATACCTTGTAAACGTAACCACTTACACCAGCAGGAACCAACAGAGATATCTGGCACTTTTCTATCAGGAAAAATGTATCCACCTGCTTCTAAATCTCGCATCAGATAGCCAAGTTCAGAAAAAATGCAGAAATAACCGAGTGGTATTCTTGTCTGTTGTTCAAAAAACTTTAACCTTTCCCACCACAGGCGTTGATGTTGTCGTGATGTTGATTGGCCAGTAGTTTTCCTGGCTATCAGCCTTGTTTTTTTCTGGTTCATAGTCTATAATTAAAGTGATATGAACAGATACAAAGACTTTGACGAGCAATTGTATCTGTTATTTGTTTACATTGCCTAGTAGATGTTGGAGCATTTACTAGGTATTTTTTATTTATATATTAAATACTTCAAAATGTCAAGGGTAATTTTATTACTTGATTTTTTTAAAAAAAATCTTATCTGATATGTTATTATTAATATCAAGTGGTTTAAGTTATGGTTATCGCGCTTAACCGCGATATATCCTAGTGCACTCGGACAACACAACTAATCAAGGAATTGCGATTATGATGAAACATTTATCACCAGGAAAAGGAGGTCGTCATCGTCAAACTTTATCTTATGGTAAAACTCCATACTTAACACTTTCCCATTGACAAACCTTAGCGCAATAAATTTGGGGTACTCGCTCTATTTATCTTTTTCAAGGATTATATAATACAGATATTAGAAAGAGTCTGCAAGAACTTATGAAACTTAATAAAACAACTTGGTTAACTTTTTTTGATAAAGGAGTTATAAAATTATAAATTTAATCAAAATATTACAAGAAAATCGTTTAATGAAAACACCTCAAGAAATCAATATATTTGAGGAAACTTTAGAAAAAATTGCTAAACATCCTAACGATGACAATTTAAAAGACTTACATCTTATTTTAGATGATAATTGTGAACATCCTGAAATTATGTTTAGTTTAGTTCATTTTTTAGAAGATTTTGATCCACAAAAACAAATACCAGCTTTTATTGAAGTTATTCCTCAATTAATGAACGCTGCACCAGAATGGACAAAAATTATTCACTATCGTATCATTAATGATGAATCTGCTGGTAAATTTTATCAAAATAGCCTGGAATTAGCTAATCAAAATAAACCTCATTTCTTATATCAATTTTTACTAGAAAGCGTTAAAAATAATCTCAATTCATCTCCGGAGGTTATCTTAACCTAAATTATTTGAGGATATCTATAAACTAAGATGATATTCTAGTATCTCTTTTCAATGCAAAAACTTTATTTTTTATTGTATTTGTTCAACATTAATTAATTGAATTTGAGATCCAGAAACTTCTACTGTATCTTGAGCAATTAAACCTTCTAGACTATAGCCATCTTCTCCTTCAGACATAGAATAATATTCAACAATTACCCCAATACTACCTTTTTTGAGATTAAACTCAGGAATATCTTGAGTTAATTGAACTTGAGAAAATAGAGGAAAAGTCATTTTTTATCTCTCCTGTACCGGAAACAAAGTAACAAATTTCGTGATTTTTTCATATCAAATCTGGTAGTATCGGTACAAAAAAGCAGAGAAACCGGGTTTGTATCAAATGCCCTACAATACTAACATTGACCTCCCACAAACCCGGTTTCTTGTTACTCCGATTTCTCGGGAACCGTAGCCAGCCGATTTGATATTATTTACTTTTATATTGAAAATAAAACCATTTTCAAAAATAAATGTAGGGACGTTCCATAGAAAATCCCTACAAAGCTCAAGATTTATCTAAACTACTTTAAATGTACTCCCTAATTACCTGATTTGGAAATTATCCTCAGTAATAGTGGGCGCACCATCAAGGATAGCAAACTGAGTAGAGTCACCATCTACATTGTAGAATAGACTACCAGACTCTTCACTGTAAACAATGAAAGCACTAGAGTCATCTACATTATCATCGTCGGCAACAATTTCAAAATCACTATTAACACTGAAACCAATTCCAGCAGCACTATTAAGATCGCTAAAGGTTGAGCGAGCTAGAAGAATACGATCGCCTTGGTTTCCATCTTCATTTGGTCTGAGGTCTGGTTGGAAATTATTGATAGTATCAATACCAAAATCATCGAAGTCAAATTCTTCATTACTATTGTAGATAAAGATGTCAATACCTGCACCACCAGTCATAGTATCGTCACCTGCACCACCATTTAAGCGATCGCGCCCTAGACCACCATTTAGCTCATCATCACCATCACCACCAAATAGGCGATCGTTGCCTAGACGACCTTGAAGTTCATCGTCACCATCTTGACCACGCAGAATATCGCTGCCACGACTACCAATAATTAAGTCGTCCCCAAAACTACCTGCTAAGGTATCCGCGCCATTCAAACCGACAATAGTATCGTCTCCAGTACCACCACGGAGAACTTCTCCTTGGGCAGTACCTGTAATTGGCTCGCCTGGTTCAGCATCTGTATCTTCAATAAGGATTTGAGCTACTTGACTTTCTGGATCTACCTCATAACCATCTTCTGGTTGCAACTCAATAGTTGTAGTTTCATCTCCTTCCTCCTCACCATCAAGAATAGTTGTCCAGGTAACTGTTGCTGTAGTTGCTCCTTCCTCAATAGTAATTGCCGAACGTCCAATTTCACCATCAATTGGGTCGAGAGATTCGAGGTTAGAAGCATTGGTTAACTCAGGAGGAAATTCTATATCACCGAGAGCATTATCAGAATCTGTTTCTGACCAAACTACTCGTAAACCTCCTTCTGGAGCAGGTACATCTAAGTTGAAAGTTAAAGAGTATTCATCTCCTTCTTCATCAACAGTGTCAGCGTCAACTTCAATACCTACTGTTATAGGTGTATCTTCAACAACGATTTGAGCTACTTGACTTTCTGGATCTACCTCATAACCATCTTCTGGTTGCAACTCAATAGTTGTAGTTTCATCTCCTTCCTCCTCACCATCAAGAATAGTTGTCCAGGTAACTGTTGCTGTAGTTGCTCCTTCCTCAATAGTAATTGCCGAACGTCCAATTTCACCATCAATTGGGTCGAGAGATTCGAGGTTAGAAGCATTGGTTAACTCAGGAGGAAATTCTATATCACCGAGAGCATTATCAGAATCTGTTTCTGACCAAACTACTCGTAAACCACCTTCTGGAGCAGGTACGTTTAAGTCGAAAGTTAAAGAGTATTCATCTCCATCTTCATCAACAGTGTCAGCGTCAATCTCAATACTGACTGTAGGAATAGGAACTCCTATTCCTGGTGCTAAGTCTAAAGGTTCATCTAGCTCTATCTGAATAATCTCGTTATTATCAATATCCGGTCCGCGACCGATAGAGAAAGGATAGTTGTTGTCGTTGGCAACCAGAATTGTGTACGCATCAAGAACTAACACATCCTCAATGGTGACAAACGGGAAGTCAAAGCTAGTATCGCCATCACCGTTTAGGTCGTCGGGGTCGTCAATATCTAGTAAGTCTACAACTTCCTCTTTGTAAACAAAACCTTCATCATCAACTACAGAAATATCAATCTTAAAGATTTTCTTGAATTGAGCGCTATCTCCTTGACCGCCATCCCGTTCAATAACTAAAAATTCGTCGTCATTGATGGGAGTAAAGTCACCAATAGCATGACCAGCTACATCAGTAGGATAGAAACCAATTATATCGGTGAAAGAGCTAGAAGCAGGATCGAATTCATAGATGCGTAGGGCATTATCTGGATCGCCATCAACTGCACCCTCTAATAAAGGATATAAAGTTTCGCGATCTGGACTGAATGCCATACCTTCGTAACCACGGGTACGAGCTAAGTTAGGTTCGCTGACAAATTGTTCTACAACGATACTACCTGTGGCAGGGAAGTCAGTAAAGAAACCATCTGCACCAATTTCGATGAGTTGCTCAAATTCTTCTCCTGTAGTTTGAGGTGTACCATCAGGATTGAGTGTTAGGAAACGTTCTTCATCACGCAAAGTGTAGGGGTGAACCTGTAAACCTGCATCGTGTGCATCCTCAATAAAGGAAGTAATTTCTCCTGTCAACTGAGTCCCTATTTCTGCTTCTCCGTCTCCATCTCCATCAACATCTGTATCTAGAGATTCGCGCAACAGAATATTATTTTTCCAAGGTCCTGCACCTTCTGCATATAAGTCACCGATAACTTCTAAAAATTCCGCACTGTCGAGGTCTGCATAAACTGTATCTGCCGAGAGAGGAGTATCTAGTGCATCTAGGAATTCCTGACCGTAAATAGTTGCTAAGTCGTTACCTTCAGCAACATTAAAGCGGATATCAAATGGGAAGGAAAAGCCAGCGTCAGGATTAGCTCCTTCAGTAGTATTTCCATACAGTTGAACTAAAGGAATATCGCCGATATCATCATCTTCATCTAATTGTTCTTGGAGGTCAATTAGATTAGCAAATTCAAAAGATTGAATAAAAATGCGATTCGGGTCTGTGAAACCTGTACTTTTCAGGGTTTCAATTAGTGGTTCTTCTAAAGATAAGTTCTGCTCGTCGAAGAATGTCGGGTGTTTGGTTTCTGGATAGATACCAACTTCAAACCCAAATTCTTCCATTTCTTGTACCAACTCGATAACTTCTTGGAAGGTGGGAATTTCAAACTCACCGTTGAAAGATTGGTCGCGGAAGTCACGAGATTGAACGGCACGCAGTTGCTTGATTTCCTCTAGAGTAAAGTCTTCAGCAAAATAACCAGTAGTTTCTACACCATCAAGTAACTTAGTGCTTTGGCGTTCTGGACCAAATACTTCAGCAACGTTGGTGGTATCGTCTAGCAGTGGTTCGTGACGGGCAATGAGAACACCATCGGCAGTGATTACCAGGTCTGGTTCAACAAAGTCTGCACCTTGAACGATCGCTAAACGATAAGCTTCTAAGGTATGTTCTGGGAAGTCACCACTTGCTCCACGGTGTCCGATAACTATTGGTGCGCTACCGTCGAGGGTATTGAAATTATTGAGGTTAGGATTTTGGGGCGCTCGTACTTCGTCGGCAACTATAGCATCGCGAACGGGGTCACCAGTGCGTGGGAAGTCGGTAAAGAAACCATCTGCACCAATATCTATTAGTTGTTCAAATTCTTCCTCTGCAGTTTGAGGTGTTCCTGTTCCTAAAACTTCAAAGGAAATACTGCCCTCAGAAACATAAGGTCCTCCTAATGGAAGAAGTACTCCTGTATCTGGATCTGTAACAAAACGGACTGCAGCATCTTCTGAGAGAGGAAAACCAAATCCGAGGAAACCATCTGTATTAACTTCAGTTTCAATTGGACTAACTGTACCACTTCCTTCAATAACTTGGAGATCGTTATCGTTTAAAAACTCTTCAGATATAAATAAGCTGTTAAAGCTACCTGAGTCTGGACCACCAACTGTTACCAGCTCGCCTGTTTCCTCATTTAGCTCTAACGAGAAATTGTCAAGGAAGAAACCCATTTCTTCACCTGCCAATTCAGGTTTGCCTAATTCTTCAGCAAGTTCAGGAGCAACAAAGAAAGAAAGGGGTTCAGGGGTAAAGGCCCTTCCTGTATCCTCGTCCAAGATTAAATCCCCTGGAGTGAATATAAAATCAAAGAAGGGTTCTACATTATTTTCTTCGTCAGTTCGAGTGGGATCGATACGACTATAAAGAGTAGCATTTCCACCAGGGCGTTCTATACCTATTAAAGCACTGACAATTAATTGTGGAGCATCAAATTCCTCAACATTATTAGGGTTGAGTGTTAGGAAACGTTCTTCATCCCGCAAAGTGTAGGGGTGAACCTGTAAACCTGCATCGTGAGCATCATCAATAAAGGAAGTAATTTCTCCTGTCAACTGAGTCCCTATTTCTGCTTCTCCGTCTCCATCTCCATCAACATCTGTATCTAGAGATTCCCGCAAGAGAATGTTATTTTTCCAAGGTCCTGCACCTTCTGCGTAAAGGTCACCGATCGCTTCTAGAAACTCTGCACTGTCAAGGTCTGCATATACTGTATCTTCAGAGAGAGGTTCATCTAGTGCATCTAGGAATGCTTGACCGTAAATAGCTGCTAAATCATTACCTTCAGCAACATTAAACCGGATATCATAGGGGAAGGAAAAGCCAGCGTCAGGATTAGCTCCTTCAGTAGTATTTCCATATAATTGAACTAGAGGAATATTGCCGAGACCTACATTATTCAATTGTCCTTGTAAGTCGATTAAGTTAGCAAATTCAAAGGATTGAATGAAAATACGATTTGGGTCTGTGAAACCTGTATCTTGCAGGGTTTGAATTAGCGGTTCTTCTAAGGATAAAGACTGCTCATCGAAGAATGTCGGGTGTTTGGTTTCTGGATAGATACCAACTGCAACACCTGTTTCTGCTTCTACTCTTTGAACCAGTTCAATGACTTCTTCTAATGTGGGAATCTCGAATAACCCATTAAAGTTTTGGTCGCGGTAGTCACGAGATTGAACAGCGCGTAGTCGCTTGATTTCCTCCAGAGTAAAGTCTTCAGCAAAATAACCAGTAGTTTCTACACCATCAAGTAACTTAGTGCTTTGGCGTTCTTCGCCGAATACTTCAGCAACGTTGGTGGTATCGTCTAGCAGTGGTTCATGACGGGCAATAAGAACTCCGTCGGATGTTATTACCAAGTCTGGTTCGATAAAGTCTGCACCAGAAGCGATCGCTGCTTCATAAGCTTCTAAGGTATGTTCGGGTAGGTCTCCACTCGAACCTCGGTGTCCGATAACGAGGGGATCTTGACCGTTGAGAGTATTGAGTTCTGTGAAATTTGGTGTGGCGATGGGAGCTTCTAATAAAGTTCCTGTGCTATCGAAGTGTAAAATATAAGGTCCAAATTCCTCTCCGATCCAAATATTTCCATCATTATCTATAACGAATGACTCTATATCAAAGTCTGCTCCAGTTAAGAGGCGATCGCTTGTATCTTCATTAATAATATCAAAGGGTATTAGATTATTTGGATCTGCTAGTTGAATAAAACCTTGAACGTCAACACTAGCATCGCCATCTTCTGTTCCAGCAAAGTCGGGGTCAACTTGATATAGTCTGAGCAAATAATCAGCACTATTTCCTTGAGCGCCGAAACCGTTGTCAGACAAAAACCAATAAGTGCTACCATCTTCGCTACCGGGAGCAAATTGAACGCCACTAAAACCTTGGACTGGTTGACTGTCGAATGGTGTTTCTCTACCATTTGTGGTTCCAAAGAAGTTTCCAGAGGGTGGGCCATCTGCAAATGTATCTGCTGGTAATACGGCAAACCCTACTAATTCTGGCATTTAATTCTCCTGTCAATCTGTAAATTTATAATTCTTTAAGAATTTCCCAAAGAATTTCCCAGATATCTTATTAGGTGAATGTTAAGTAAGTATTTACAAAAGGTTAAGGAAAAATTTAGTTTAGGTTAAATAAATGCCAAACATATTTAACTCCACAGGAAATATGCCAAATTAGAGCTTTCAATAATTAATAATTAGCTCTCTTAAAAAAGAAGATGATTGACTAAAAACTTTTTTTCTTTTTGTAGTGATAATTTTGAAAAACTAGTTTTTTATATTTTAACCTTTTCCCATGAATCAATAAGTATTAAAGACAACAATATTATCTGAAGTATTTGATATTTTAACTGAACAAATTATGGTCTAGGTTATATAGAAATATTAAATAGGTTGCCATAAATTAACTAATTGCTAAAATAAAATTAAACCATCATAAATGATGATCATCTAGACTGGCATATAATGTCTCTACTTTCATACGGACTAGCAGTTAACTATTAGTTTATTGGTAAAGTAAGGCTACCGATAACAGCTATTTTATTCTGCCATACCTATCCCATTTTATGGAAGCTTACTCTACTTAATCAATATAAACAATAATATAAATCATCAGATAACTCCAAGATTATTCCTATATTTTGTAGTATTTTAGAAAATTTAATAATAACTAATGATTTAATAAAAAATTAATGTAAACATTATCAGTGTGCATAGAAAAATGATAAAAATACATAAAAA
Source organism: Dapis purpurea BLCC-M126 (assembly GCF_050015975.1). Lineage (NCBI taxonomy): Bacteria > Bacillati > Cyanobacteriota > Cyanophyceae > Oscillatoriales > Microcoleaceae > Dapis > Dapis purpurea. The sequence continues at coordinate 11,659 of NZ_JBNHER010000231.1, forward strand.
ACGTAAATCTTGGCAGGAAAATATTTACTATATTTTTGAATATTCCGACCAAAGAAATTTTTTAAGCTTGCTAGATGATTTGGTTATTACTATTTTAACGAGCATTAGTGTAACTGCATTTATTTTAGAAACATCTCCCAAATTTTCAGAGCATTATCCTGAACAGTTAAAATTCGTTGAAATACTTGTCACTGGATTTTTTACTTTAGAATATTTGATCAGAATCTGGATATGTACGGTTAATCCTAAATATGATCATCCGATTTTTGGTAGATTAAAATACATAGTTACACCCTTGGCACTGATAGACCTTGTAGCTATTTTGCCGTTTTATCTACAAGTATTATTTCCGGGTTTAGAATTTATAAAATTTACTCTGTTGCTGCGTTTATTTCGCCTATTTAAAATCAGCAGATATTCAGAATCACTGCGGACTATTCTTAAAGTTCTAGTTGCAAAAAAAGAAGAACTAATAGCTACATTACTGGTAGTAATTTTTGTCTTAGTTTTTGTCTCGAGTCTGATGTTTCTAGCGGAAAGTGAAGCACAACCAGAGAAATTTTCTAGTATTCTAGAGACTATGTGGTGGGGAGTAGTAACTTTAACAACTGTGGGTTATGGAGATGTTTATCCTATGACTGATTTAGGCAAATTATTGAGTGCTGCAGTTGCTTTTTTAGGTATTGGAATTTTTGGTCTTCCAGCAGGTATAATTGCATCTGGTTTTGCTGAAGAAGTTCAAAAAAGACGGGTGAAAAAAATAGTTCATCCAGTAGGAAAAGATATTAAGATAAGTTCGGAAACTACAGTTGCGCCACACCCAGATTTTAGACATCATCATCAGACAAAACAAGACCAACAAAAGGCGATCGCTCACTATATTGATGAGTCATCGGAGATTATGAAACTTTGCATAGAAACAGCAAAGAAAAAGTACGGAAATTATTTTCAAAACGAGGAAATTATCAAAGATTTTGCCATGCTTCTTTATCAGGAAATAACTCGAAAATTTCACCGTTAGTAATTAGGGTTTGCTGAAAAAGTCTTATGGGTAAGGGTAGGATTTAGGAGACAACCCACCCCTAACCCCTCCCTGGATGGGAAGTTAAGAGATAGGAGAAATGGGAATTACAGAGGATGTAGTCGGATCTGAAAGTCCCTTAATTTTTCTGCACATGGTTAGCTCAAAATCTGAGCATTTTCAGCCATGATTGGCAATATTCTTGCACTTTTTCCCAAACCGACAGGCTAAAGCTTTAGGTTGTCAATGCTTTTATATTTAATCAGCCAGCCCTAATTAGATAAGGGAGTAGGGAATAAGGGGAAAATAATACAATTTCTCAAAATCTTTTCTACATTTTGTTAACCAGGGGAGTAGGGGAGTAGGAGAGTGGGGAACAGAGAACAGGAAAAGAAAAATGTAATAAAAAAGATGAAACAAGATTGAATTTTTCAATTTATCGAATTGATAGTTTTTTATTTTAGAAATAAATCACAAATTAACATTTAACTGTCTTTTTTGAATTTGGTATTACTTCTTCCTTCTTACCGAATAATTATTAATTATTAATTATTAATTAAATAATTCTGGTTTAAAGCCTCCTCTTTCAAGAGGAAAAAAAGTGCTCTTGAATTTCCTTATATTCAATTCCCGTGCGGTTTTAACCTTCTTGTAATTATCAATTATCCATTATCAATTATCAATTAATGAATTCTTCCTTCTTACTTTAATAATCAATCGGTAAACCATAGTATTCAAGAGTTGAATGATCTTGGATAATATTTTTAGTAGAAGTATCTACTTGAATTTGACCAGACTGCAAAATTAAAGCACGTTCAGTTACTTTACTAACCCAGTTTAAATCATGGGAAGCAATTAAAATAATTTGCACTGGCAATTGTAAGATAATTTCGGCTAAATTACGTCGCCATAAAGGATCAAGGCCATTAGTTGGTTCATCTAATATTAAAATTTCTGGTTTTAATGCTAAAACTGCTGCTAAAGCTGCTAATCTTTTTTGACCTCCTGAAAGTTCATAAACAGAACGATTTGCATATTTTTCTAAACCAAATTTTACTAACAAATTCTCAGCAATTTCTGTAGCACTTTCTGGAGATAAACCATAGTTAAGTGGACCAAAAGTTATATCCTCTAAAATAGTCGGCATAAATAATTGGTCATCAGGATTTTGGAAACAAAAACCTATCTGACTACGCAGTTGAGATAAAGTTTTTTGTTGTAGGAGAATTCCTTGAATCCAAACTTCACCAGATAAGGCTTTTTTTAACCCTACTAAAGTTTCCATAAAAGTGCTTTTACCTGTACCTGTAGGTCCTAACAAAGCAACTCTTTCTCCTGGTCTAATTGTCAATGAAAGACCCTGTAAAACAGGTTCATTTTGGGAATATTGAAATAATAAATCTTTGACATAGACTCCAGTTTGTGATTTGTCCTCTTGCATTTGATAAATAACTAATTATTAAGACAGAAATAGGAATTTTCTTAACTACTAATATAAGCATTGAGCTGTTAGCTAGCCTCCTCCAGAGGAGTTACCTCTTGCAGAGGAGCTATCCTACGGAATGTTCCGTATTTATGTCGGCTCTTAGCCGAAACGCTTTTCATGTCGCGAAGCAAAACGTTAACAGCTATGAGTTAATAACTCATAATCACACCGAAGTAAGAACTTGTCTTCAAGGAGTGAAATATTTTTGCGCAGCATGATCCAGGAAAGAAAAAGGTCATTAACTAACCTTAGTAAGTTATTAGGTTCAAAAGCTTAATGCCGAATGCTAATAGCTGAATGCTTACCTACTGAGAAATATTAAGTAGCAGGTTTAGGAAATATTATAGCGGTTCTCATTTTAATCAGGTATAGCAATCTTCAGCGGATAATTTTTCTGAGTACCTCCTGTATAACTCCCTGTCTCTGTTTACTCTTCACTGCTCCCTACTCCCTCCCTTCACCATCAGACTTTTTCAGCAGCCCCTAATTATAATCTAGCTGAAAGCTGTAGAGCTACCGATTAAGGTTAGGATATTTCCCTGTTGCCTTGAAAACCAAGATTTTTTCAAATACAAAAAAAATACTGCTATAAAAGCTGACGTTCGTTAGCTCCCCATTCTGTAATAAATTCTTACATATTTAGAATTCAATATTTGCCTATCCTAAGCATTTAATAAAGTTCAAAATCTAGATAAAAAAAATAATTCTGCAACAATCAAACTAATAGAAATTATCACAGATAGAAATAGATATATTAAATCAGAGCCAAATTGAATACCATTTCTAGAAGTAGAAGATATGAGGTGATTTTCGTTATTGAATACATTGCCATAACCACGCAATAACATTGCTTGATAAACTCGTTCTGCTTGTTGATAGCTTCGTACTAAAAGACTACCAGTAAGAGCAGCATAAACTGATAAATTTCTCCAACTAATTTTGCTCATTTGAAAACCTCGTAATTTAGTAGCTTTCACCATCATGTTAAGTTTATGAGATAGTTCAAAAATATAACGGTAAGATAACATCAACATATCTGTAATAATGGGAGAAATTCCCAGTCTTCTTATTCCTTTTATGGTTGTTAAAAATGAATTTGTACCGAATAAAATTAGACCAGTAGTCATAATGGCAAAAAAACGACTAATAATTAATATAACTGCCAGACAACCTTCTTGACGAATTGTCAAAAATCCAAATTGCCAAATAATTGTTTGACCAGATAGAAAAGGTAATAAAATAATTACTCCTAACAAAAAAAATCCTGGATAACGTAACCGACTCGCTAAAAATGATAAAGGCAGTTTTGAAATTCCATAAAGCATCACAGTTACTAAGAGCATCAATGGAATTAAATACCAACTCTTAATTGTTGCAAAGGCAAACATTAATGTGATTAAACCAATAAGTTTATATCTCACATCCCATCTATGTATTGGGGAGTTTAAATTAGCATATTCATCTAGGGCAAATTTCATTACTGTACCGATTTTAAAAAAGAATGGTATACGAATGGTGACACTTCAATTATTAAGTAATTAACACTTGCTATTTAATTTTTTTGATAATTAGTACCCTAATAGAGTGTTAATTATTCTTATTATTTCTCGAAAAATTAACGTATAAATCCTCTCCATTCATACATAAAAAGCGGTTCTTTGCATTTAGCGTTCCGCACAACTTCGTTTTGCTAACGCAAAGCTCCGCTAACGGCTAAAAGCCGACATGAAAAACGCTCCACGAGATGAAAATCCTTAGCGTTTCGGCTGTCGCCGACATGAAAAGCGTTTGCGAGCTCCTCTGTAAGAGGTAGCTCCTCTGTAGAATGGGATGGCGTTTGCTAGCGCACAACTACGTTAACACGAAGCGTCCAGGAGGGAAAGGTTTCCGGCTCTTGCAGAGCCGCTAGACTTTTCATATCGGCGACAGCCGTTTTGCTTCGCACAACTTCGTTTTTCATGTTCCGTAGGAAAACGCTCCGCGACATGAAAAGCGTTTCGGCTAAGAGCCGACATGAATGCGTAGCATTCCGATAGGAAAGCTTTGCGCCAGCAAAACGGCATATCCAATCTCCCCTTGAGAAGAAAAAAAATTCCTTTTTTTTATAAGAGTAGGTAATTGTTAATTGTTAATTGTTAATTGTTAATTATTAATTATTGAATTTTTCCCTACTCAAACTAAGAAGGTAAAAGTTCTGGCATAACTCGATGCAAAAAGCTGACAACCATTGCAGTTAAAATTCCTTCTATTACCATCAAAGGAATATGACCAATCATTAATCCATAAATTGCTGTTTGTTCTAATGAATTATCAAACCCAGAGGGAAGATTTGTAATAATTAAGCTAAAAAATATTAAACTAGAAACTCCTATCGCAGCAGCTCCAGCAATAAAGCCAAAAATTCTCATCGATAAATTTTCCCTAATTCCTTTTCCCAAAATATGACGTAATTGAAATATCTGATAAGCTAAAATTGCTGGTATCCCCATAATTAGAGCATTAATTCCTAAAGTAGTTAAACCACCATGTCCAAACATTATTCCCTGGAAAAATAAACCAATCAGTATAGCTGGAAAGGCATAATAACCTAAAACAGTTCCTAACAGTCCATTTAGCACCAAATGAACACTAGCTGGTGGAATAGGAATATGAATACTAGAAGCAACAAAAAAAGCTGCGGTTAATAAAGAAGCTTTGGGAATACTGGCTTGAGGATTTGGTAAACGATTAATTTGGCGTAGAGAATACCAGGTAATTAAAGAAGTAAACCCATAACCACTAATACAAAGTTGAGCTGGCAGAATGCCTTCTGAAATATGCATTATGAAAATTTAAAATTAGACTGATGAAGGTTAAATATTCAGAAAAAAATTACCGAATTATCAAACAAGATTGGGTTGCGTCACCCAGCATTTTAATCAGTTAGCCTGCGTGGGAGGAACTGTATTAATAGTTATCAGTTAAATATTTTTTCTAGTTTTATCAAAATAACAAAGTTAGAAGTTAAAATTTAACTTCTAACTTCTAACTTCTAACTTCATAAATTCCCCTTACAAAAACAACTTCTGTACGTCGCCAATCTGACGGCTCCCCTATCTGATTTCTGATTTTGTTAATTTAATGCTCCTCTTGTGGTTGGTTTTGAGTTTTAAATCGCCAGAAAAATAAACTGGTTCCAACAAAACCCCACACAATACAACCTATCATTAATCCTTTTTGCAGTGGGTTATAATCATTAGAGGTACTTGCTAGATAATAGTTACTATTACTGATTTTTTCTTTGTCGGAATTGTAAGACTTGTCTACTTGAAAAGGGATACTAACTAGCTGACCATGACCAGCTTGACGCACCTTAATTTCCCAATATCCAGACTGAGAAGAATCAGGGGAAAAAATAAAATTTCCCTCCTCATCAGTTGTGCCTTTTAACCAAGGTTTACTAGGAGTATTAGGAGCATAAACTGTGACTGGTGCATTAGCTAAAGGAAGACCCGTATCATAAACAGCATTAATCTTAATTGCAGGAGTAATTTGATGTTGAATTTTAACTCCATGAGCGATCGTTTTTCCCTGTAAACTCAGTGCAGATAAAAATATTAAAGGAATAACGAATTGCCATTTCATACTTTACCTCTATAAATAATGGTCTAATTATTAGATAATGTTAATTTGGAGTCAAACGTAATATTTAAGGATTAAACAGAAATTTGCTGGATGAAATTTCCATTGATTTTTTCTTGACATCCTCTCTTGGATTCATTAATTGATAATGGATAATTACCTCTTTAACTAGATAAAATGAACAATGGATAATTCAACTTCTCTCTTCTCTAATTATTACTTATCAATTATTAGGAGAGGCTTTAAACCGAATTGATTAATTATCAATTATCAATTGGTAATGTTAGCTTCGATAATGCTTAAAAAGATTGGCTCTGGAGTAGGTTTTTATACTTGACCAAAAAGTTAATTTTCTTCTCCTGACTGCTTGAGACTAGCTAATCTCCCACACAGTTGTGACTTTAAAAGCTTAGTAGGCTTGGGCACTTAATAAGCGGGTGGTTAGTGAACAGAATTACTCCAATTCACTCCGATACTCACTTCAGAAATTTTGCCACTCTTTATTGTGAAATGATTTCTTGTGCAATGGGATTTATTTTATAGAAAATCCTGAATTGCTAAAATCAGCTTTTTAAAATTATATTTTTGATTTTGTGTTTTTAAAAGTAGAATTTTCTTGCTTGGTTCCTTTTGAAATCAGAAGTCATATAGGGGAGCTGTCGGATTGGCGGCGTACAGAAGTTGACTATATGTGAAATGTCCGTAACACTAATGGCAACTGTTTTATATTTGTATTAGCGTTGTTGAATAGCTTAATAAATGTATTATTTCTCAGGACTCAGCAGTTAATTTGGTATTAGGTGTTTTACTGCGCAAAAATGTTGCACAGCATTCCGCAGGAAAACGTGTAGCTGTGCGTAGGAGTATCCCTACCCTTGCTACTTTATCTAAAATCTAAAAACTATTGCGCAATAGTTGAATTAATTACCAACCTGCAATATGGCCAGTACTACCCTTGCTACTTTATCTAAAATCTAAAAACTATTGCGCAATAGTTGAATTAA
>NZ_JBNHER010000231.1:18890-21783 GCF_050015975.1 Dapis purpurea BLCC-M126
TTACCAACAAAAATAAGATTAAAGTCAGATAAATTAGAAGACAAACATGATTAATCTAGCTACTTTTTGACTTTGAATTTTTTAATTTTTACTTCAAGCTATGGCAATGACCTTCGCCCACATGACCCAAACTAGGCAAAATTCCCATAAATTTTTGGTAGTCATTAGGAGAAAGTTTATCTTTTAATGTAGCCATATCCACCTCAACTTTTCCTGCTGTGGCGATCGCTGCAAAAGGAGAAAAACCTAATGCTCCTGTATTAATTTCCTCATCTGGGGCAGTGCTATTATCACCAAAGATATGGTCAAAGTGGAATGTGGCTTCCAACTCCGCAGTTTCTCCACCTTGCAGAATACCTTTACGCTCATCCCCAACAAAATCTCCACAGGTAAATTCTAGTTCCTGGTCAATTTTGATAGTAAATAGTATGCTCTGACCATCTTTAGTACCTGTGCCACTCATTAATACAGAGTAACCTTTTGCTGGACCATCAGTTGCTTTGGGCATTTTCCAAGAGAGAGCATTGTAGTGACCAGGAGGTGCGGATATTTCACTGAGCAAAATAGTTTCTGCAGTTTCATCTCCCTCTGCTAAATCTACTGTTTTAGTTTGAGCAAAAATCACTTTTTCTGTTGCTTCTGGTTTCCCTCCTGTTTCAGCTTTGTAGGGTGGATCTGTTTGGTAGGCAGTGACTTCTGCTAAGTTGACATAGACCCGATCAAATGTTACTTTCCATCCATCTTTAGTAACAAAGCCTTTTCTGACAAAATCTTCTCCATTAGCACGGAGCTTAAGAGTACCTGGAGTTTGGTCATTTATCTCAGTTGAATTGGTATTAGTTTGAGTCGTCTGAGTTTGACAACTGCTTAGTAAAACAGCCGGCATTCCAAGCAGTAGCGGAAATAAAATTAAAAGCTGTTTTGCGATCTTCATTTTCATTCTTTTGACTTAATAACTAAAATTCAGTACTGAGGGTGAGTAGTAGGAAAAAGATAAAAAAAGCTGAGTATTCAGAGACAAATTATTCTAGTGGGCAATATAATTCTTTGAACAGAAAATGCTCCACAACAGCTCATCTGGGAATAGGGAATAGGAAAAAAGCAAGATAACTCTGCCTCACCAAGGCTAATAAACTGTATAATCAATATTAAGTTCATCAGCAAAATTAATTATATATTTTGTATCCTAAATTATCAAGCATTTTTTGAGATATTGAAGTAAGCTGTTAGGTTTAATTCTTTCTAAAAGTTTTCTACTTTATAGTAGAAAGTTTTTAAGTTCATAAGCAAAATTAATTACACATCCTAATTGACTCCCTATTCTCTGTACCCTGTTCCTTGTTCCCTCTCTCAACTAGGAAATTCCTAAAAGCACAACTACTTATTGTATTATTGTCAGAAACTAGGATGGTAAAATTATTACCTTCCTTGAGATAAAATAAAAAAAACTAATATGTAAAAAATTGTCAATATTTTTGAGACCCATTACAATATGCAATTGTTTTAGTATTAGCCAAAAAACTTACTTAACCAATATGATGAATCACTTTCGTTTTCTATCCTTATCTACCATTGTTGCTAGTTTAATTGCCATGAGTTCCTGTGCAAATACAACTACTCCGACGACAGATCCTAACACAAATCCTGGTACTTCCAATCCAGCCTTATCTCCTGCTCCTGGCACTACAATCAAAATAGATATAAATGATGCTTCAGACTCAGACTTAAAAAAATTAGCAATCAAGTTAAATATACCTGATTTACCAGAAAAAATCAAAAAAAATCGACCTTACAAAGACATTAATGAACTGGCCGTTAAACAAGTTATTAGTCCTCAACAATTAGACTTTGTTAAGAATGATATAACTGTGGCACAACCCAACTAATAATCAAACAAAAATTATAGCTGAAGTCAGAAGTCAGAGGTTAAATTATTACTGTGACTAAACTTGACAGGAATGAGGATCTCCTAATAGTAATGGCGATTGCTATAATTTCAAAATAAGCTCTTTTTAAATTTGTCAAACTTTCCCCTGCTAATATCATTAGCATTTAGTAGGGGTTGAGAAAAAAGTATTTTTACATTTAGATTATCTATAGGAAAAGTTAATATCCACTTTTCTTAAATAAAGGTTAAATAGACGAAAAATTAAATTAATATTGAATCAACAGATTTATATAACTAACCAGTTACAATTAACCAGAGAAATGTAAACTTATAAAAGCGAAAATGAGAGAACTTGACAATCAAAAATCTGTAGAGTTATTAAACTCTATTATGGAATTTGAACTCGCAGGTGTGGTGCGCTATACTCATTATTCCTTAATGGTAACAGGACCAAACCGCATACCAATTGTACAATTTTTTCAAGCTCAAGCTAATGAATCTTTACTTCATGCTCAACAAGCAGGGGAAATATTAACAGGTTTAGAAGGTCATCCAACATTAAAAGTAGCTCCGATTGAAGAAACAAATCAACATTCAGTAGCAGCTCTTTTACAGGAAAGTCTTAACCATGAAGCTAAAGCTTTAGAACTATATAAAAAATTCTTAGAAACTGTAGAAAATGCAAGTATATATTTAGAAGAATATGCTCGGACAATGATTGGTCAAGAAGAGTTACATAATATGGAGATCAAAAAAATGTTGCGTGACTATAGTTGATTAATTTGACCTAGATTAAATATCTAATATCTGTTATAGCAATCCGCCTAAAAGATGTGAATATCTACTGAGAAATTACAGATTATTTAGGAGTCCAAAAAAGATTGTTCGGATTGCTTCATTTTAATCGATAGAAAAGATAAGTCATACCATGTCCGGTAGCATCGGTATTGTAAGTTCATTAATTGATAATTGATAATGGATAATTGATAATTACCTCTGGTTAAA
>NZ_JBNHER010000232.1:0-5247 GCF_050015975.1 Dapis purpurea BLCC-M126
CGTAACGGTTTTAACCAGAGGTAATTATCAATTATCCATTATCAATTATCAATTAGTGAATTTTCCTACCCCCCTCGCAATGACTGACTAGGTTAGCTTGTCATTGCGACGATAGGAAGCAATCTTACGATTCCCACGAGATTGCTTCCTTCCACTCTGTTCCAGTCGCAATGAGTTGGGTATAGTAATTATCAGGATTTGATGTGGCGTACCCTACAAATTTTTCTGCTGTAATAAGGTGCGTTGCAACGCACCCTACTAGACAACTGATAACTGAAAGCAACCTCCTACCTTCGACTAGCTCCAGAGTAAACAACACCTCTTTGAGTATCCAAGGTTAAAATTGTTCCATCCCGCACTACATTAGTAGCATTCTTCACTCCCACGATCACTGGTAATCCCAAACGCAAACCAATAATTGCAGCATGACTTGTCACACTATCCTCTTCTGTCACGACTCCAGAAGCTTTTCGCATTGCCTCAACAAACTCAGCATTTGTCTCATTAACCACTAAAATTTCTCCTGGGTTAAAATCTCGAACCTCTGTCGCACTACGAGCAACCCGAGCGCGACCGCTGACAGAACCCTGACCAACTCCAGTACCTTGACCCAAAACTGCAGTTACTACTTCAACTTTAATTAAATCTGTTGAACCTGCTACACCTTGCAAAGTACCCGCAGTCATCACTACTAAATCTCCATCAACCAATAATCCCTTTTCCTGAGCTACATTAACTGCTGATTGGAAAGTCTGACCAGCAGAAGGTAAATCCAATACCAGTAGTGGTCTTACTCCCCACACAAGTTGTAACTGCCGCGCTACATCTACATGGGGAGTCACTGCTAAAATAGGAGTCCTTGGTCGAAACTTAGATACATTTCGTGAAGTTGCACCTGTTTTTGTCAGACTCATGATAGCTGCTGCATCTAACTGTTGGGCAATTTGAGCAACAGCTTGACTAATTGCATTGGGGATAGAATGACCTGTGTCATTCATACTCGAAACATTACAAGTAATAACTTCTTGCTCAATGCGTTTGGCGATGGTTGCCATTGTTGCGACAGCTTCCACTGGATAGTTACCTACTGCAGTTTCATTGGATAACATGACGGCATCTGTACCATCAATAATTGCATTTGCCACATCAGAAATTTCGGCACGGGTAGCGCGGGGGTTATTCACCATACTATCTAACATTTGGGTCGCAGTAATTACAGGAATTCCCATCCGGTTAGAAGTAGAAATGAGTCGTTTTTGCAGCAGCGGTACATCCTCTGCTGGTAGCTCTACCCCCAAGTCACCACGAGCAACCATTACTCCATTACACAAAGCCAAAATTTCTTCCATTTGTTCGATGGCTTCGTGCTTTTCTATTTTGGCAATTACAGGAACCTTTTTCCCTGCATTAGCAATTAGTTGTTTAATCTCTAAAACATCCTGGGGGTTACGGACAAAACTAAGTGCTACCCAGTCTACCCCTTGATCTAGACCAAACATTAAATCTTTTCTGTCTTTGTCTGTCAGTGCTTTAATTGACAGATAAACCCCCGGAAAGTTGACACCTTTATTATTAGAAAGAGTACCACCAACTACAACTCGACAATGTAGTTGTTTTTCTGCTTTATCTACTTTCTCCACCAACATTTCTACTTTACCATCATCAAGTAAAATTCTTGCTCCTTCTGGCACTTCATCTGCCAAAGGTTCATAAGTTACAGAGGAAATTTCTTGAGTTCCTGGCATCAAGTGACTGGTTAAAATAAATGGGTCTCCACGCTCTAAAGATATGGAACCTGTTTCAAATTTTCCTAATCTAATTTTTGGTCCTTGAAGGTCTTGGAGAATGGCGACAGGTTGATTTAGCTCAAAAGAGGTTTGTCGGATGAGACGAATGCTACGTTGATGATCTTCATGGGTTCCGTGGGAAAAGTTGAGTCGCAGGGTTGTAGCGCCGGCTTTGATTAGCTCCCGAAGTACATCAGGCTGAGTAGTAGCCGGGCCAATTGTTGCTACTATTTTGGTTCGACGCAGACAATTTTGTAGTTCCATGAGTTTAGGGTGTTAGTAGATTAGGTAGAATAAATATCTTGATTTTTAATTATTTATATATAGTAATTACGCTAAAAACACTTATTCAAAAAATAAAAATTTAGATTTATTTAATAAGACCTCGACTAATCAGGAGGAGTTTAAATTAAAAATAGTTGATTAACTTATGGACAAAGTTACATTTGTTGCATTTGTATCTATTTTTATCTAGTTTATTAGTTATTATGCTCATGGGTTAAGATTGATATCTTAGAGTAGCATAATTAACAGATTTTAGTTTAACTATTTAAGGATTAGTTTTTACTCTTAATATTATTTAGTAACCAAAAAGCCCTATTTAATCTAATTAAGTCTTGGGATCTTGATTAAAGCTATAGGGATCGTCCCTAACTTTTTTTATTTTTTCCCTTGACAAAAATACTCATTATCCTATTTACTTAATATTGTTTCATATATCTTTACAAAAAGTTGTATGTATCGTATGATACCAGAAGAAGTGTTAATTAATACTAAGGAGTAAAAATAACAATGTTAGAGGCAGGACTGCAAACAACAGTCCCAAGAGAGTTACTAGGCCCCTCTGGAGGCTTAAATACTAACTTACTCATGTTTTTGAGTGCTTTAGGAATAGTTGTTTTATCAACCTGTGGTCACTTTTGCTGGTACTTTCCTGGATGGTGCTGCTTTTTAATGAATGTACTAGCCTTACATATAGCAGGAACAGTTATTCACGATGCGTCCCATAATTCAGCCCATAAAGACCGCTTAGTTAATGCTATTTTAGGTCATGGCAGCGCCCTACTTTTAGGTTTTGCCTTTCCAGTATTTACAAGAGTACATCTACAGCATCACGCCCACGTTAACGATCCAGAAAATGACCCAGATCATTTTGTTTCTACTGGTGGCCCTTTGTGGCTAATTGCAGCTCGTTTTTTCTACCATGAAATTTTCTTTTTTAAAAGACGACTGTGGCGAAAGTTTGAGCTATGGGAATGGTTTTTCAGCCGTTTGATAGTCTTCATCATTGTAGGGTTATCTATATATTATGGGTTTTTGGACTATATTTTAAATTTCTGGTTTTCCCCTGCTTTAGTGGTGGGTATTGCTTTAGGATTGTTTTTTGATTATTTGCCTCACCGTCCTTTTGAGGAGCGCGATCGCTGGCACAATGCTAGAGTTTATCCAAGTGCCATTCTCAATATCCTAATTGGTGGGCAGAACTACCATTTGATTCACCATTTATGGCCATCTATACCTTGGTATAATTACAAACCTGCTTATGAAGTAATGAAACCACTTTTAGATGCTAAAGGTTCTCCTCAATCTTTGGGGCTGTTGCAAGGAAAAAACTTCTGGAGTTTTCTCTATGATATTTTTTTAGGAATTAGATTTCATAAACATTAGCAGTCTCCACAGAAAGAAATAAGAGAATTAGCATGAGGAAAAATTGAATCTCATCAATAATTTTTGGCAACTAAATCAAATAATATTTTTGTTAGTTACTATAATTAATCTTGCCGATAGTTTCTTTCTAGTACCTCTGTAATATGGGCATCTTGCCTGTGACAGAGGTACATCACCTTTGATGAAATCGACTTCTAAGAAAAACAATTTTATCAGATAAAACTCCGTTTTTTCTAGGGAAAATTGATGGCTAAAAATGTAGTTATCAGATTATGTATTTTATTAATTTTCTTAGGTGTAATATTTATAGGATTATGGTTAAAACTGCAAAATAGTGACTCTTTTCAGCAAGCAGAAATATTAGAAACAGTTTATCGGAAAGGTAACTATATTGAAGCGGTAATTTGGTTTATTTTTGCAGGTAGTTTTGCTATATCTGCGATTAAGAATCGTGAGTTAGTAAGATTACATAGAATAGTAGCGACATTGACATTTTTGCTGTTTGGTTTATCTGATATTGTAGAAGTACAAACTGGAGCTTGGTGGCATCCTTGGTGGTTATTTGTTTGGAAAAGTTTATGTGTTTTATCTATGTTTTGTTTGCTGATATTCCATGTAAAAATTGGATATAAATAGGGCTTGCTGAAAAAGTCTTATGGGTAAGGTTAGGAGTCAGGAGACAGGAGACAGGAGACAGGATAAATGGGAATTACAGAGGATGTAGTCAGATATGAACCCTTAATTTTTCTGCACATGGTCAGCTCACCAATCTGAGCATTTTAAGCTATGGTTGGTAATATTCTTGCACTTTTTTTTCCCAACCCACAAGCTAAAGCTTTAGGTTGTCAATGCTTTTAGATTTAATCAGCCAGCCCTAAATAATTTTATAAATCAAGATTACTAGATAATTAGGTAGAGAGTAGGGAGAAAGAAGAAAAAATGATAAATTTAAGTGGAAAGGTTATTTTAGTTACTGGTGCATCTAGTGGTATTGGTGCTGCTACAGTACAAACTCTGGCAAAAGCTGGAGCTAATGTTATTTTAAACTATTATCATAAACAGCAAGCAGCAGAAGCGATCGCCGAGAAAATTGGTCAAGATAAATGTTATTTATTAAAGGTAGATTTAGCCGAGAAAAATGCTGCTGTGAAATTGTGGGAAGAAGCGATCGCCTGGAAAAATAATATTGATATTTTGGTGAATAATGCTGGTGTTTTTGTCGGTGCTAGTGTAGATGATGAACTAGATGTTTGGAATAATGCTTGGCAACAAACTTTGCAAGTAAATTTAGTCGCAGTTGCCGATCTATGTCGGGAAGCAATTCGTCATTTTAAAACTCGTAACGGTGGTACTATTATTAACATTGCCAGTCGTGCTGCTTTTCGGGGAGACGATCCTGAACATATTCACTATGCTGCTAGCAAAGGTGGTGTTATTTCTCTAACTCGTACTATTGCTCGTGGTTTTGCCAAGGATAATATTTTAGCTTATGCAGTTGCACCTGGGTTTGTCCGTACTGAGAGAGTAGAAAGTTATTTGGAAGAAGTAGGGGAAGAATTTGCTACCCGTGATATTCCCTTGGGTAAGTTGGCAACGCCGGAAGATGTTGCTAATGTAGTAGCTTTTTTAGCTTCTGGTTTATCACCTCATACGACGGGAGCAACTATTGATATTAATGGTGCTTCTTATGTGCGCTGAATTTTGGTGATGGGGGGATGGGGTGATATCAAATCCGGCGTGCGATTCGTTTGGCCTAAGTAAACTCCTTAGTTTACGTTCAGCCAGCCCTGTG
>NZ_JBNHER010000233.1:0-12532 GCF_050015975.1 Dapis purpurea BLCC-M126
TCCTTGGCTGAAGAATCCCGCGCTCTCCTGTAAGGGAGCGTCGGGAGTATGTCAACAAAGAAGGTAGATTACAGTATCCATTATTTATGTAATATCTATTTTTACTTATAATCTCTATAATTATTGTTAGCCAAAGCTTTAAATGGTTATTATAAAAACTACATCTTGTGGTGCGGAATGTAGGTTTAAACTCCCAATAGCAGACCTTCCGTTAATTTTTTGGACGGAATGATATTCAGCAGCTATTGAGCGATCGTCTTTTTCAGCGTCCATTTTATTAAGGGGAAGTAGGGTAGATGGCGTAATGGCGTATTGGAGTATTTTTCAACCTTTTTCTCGTATTGCCTCTATCCCACTACCGACTCAGTGCCTCAAAAATTTTGCGGACATTGATCCCAAATAGGTTCTATATCATGTCTCCCTGGTCCCCTACTCCCTATGAAGTCGATAATATTAATTGGTCTAATTCTTGCTGCATTTGGGTGAGAACTTTTTGATAGCAAGCATCAACATAATCGCGATCGCTAGCTGCCTTACGTCCATAACGTTCAAACACAATGGGAGGACAAACCCGGGTATGGATTTGTACTGGAAAGGGGAAGTTAGGCAAAGGTCCAATAGCTAATCCCCAAGGCAAACCTATATAAATAGGAAATACTTCTGGATCAACATTAAATAACCAAGGTATTCCCCACTCATGAAGTTGCTTTGCTTGTTCATAAAAATCTGCTAGTATGATTAAAGTATCATGGGCACCATTAGAAATCATTGGCACAATAGGCACTTCTTCACGCAAAGCCAATTTTATAAAGCCTTTACGTCCAGCAAAATAAATTTTATCTCGCATAGAATGGGGGCGGAAAACATCAGGACCACCACCAGGATAAACAGCTACAGAGGCATTTCTTTGGAAGGCAGCGATCGCCATTTTAGGATGCGCTCTAACGGCTCCACATTGTACCGCTACGGGTGTACTGGGGAAAGCAGACCAGGCATTCTGGTGCATTAGTCCATAAACCAAACGTTCTGGACCAAACCTCTTAAACCAGTCATACATACACATATGCATATCTGGGGCTGGTAAACCGCCATTATGAGAGCCAACTATAAGAATTTTCTCATCAGGAATATGATGCCAACCATCAGTTTGAACACGAAAGTAATAGCGATAAAACCATTCCCACAATGGCATCATTGATTTAATTACTTCTGGATCACGGTCATCTAATGACCAACCATCATAAGGTTTACGGATATTTTGTTGATTAGCAGTCATTTTCAGTTATCAATTATCAGTTATCAGTTATCAGCACTTCCTGTAATAGGTAGGCTATGAAAATCAGAAATCTACTTTTTTTATCCCCTTGGAAGGAGAGGGTTGAGACATTATTTTTTGGTCAGCACTTGTATTTATTTTCGGTTGGTATTTACTATAGTATTAAGTATAGCGGATTAAAATTATTTGACATTAAATGCTGATTAATAGTTCTACAAAAAAGTAGCTATGAAATACAAAAAATTGTGCAAATATATGAATCTCCCCATCTCCTCATCTCCCCATCCCCTGTTGACTATTTAATGGTGGGAAATGGAAATTTTTTGGGTAGACTAAATAAACTTCTACCGAATCTAGATTGAATTTCTACATGACAGTTTAATGGAGCAGTATCAAAGTTACAAAAGTAAGCCGCAATTGGTTTTTTTTGACGGGGTTGGCATATTTGTAAATTATAACCATATTCTCTGGCTACGCTACCAAAATGATTGATAAATTTATAAATATCCATATATTCTTGCTTTTGCCAAGTTAATTGATTTACTACTAAAATTACCCATGTATCATCGGGGTTAACAAACCAAGTCTCAAGCAGTTCAGCACCAAAGAAATTTTGAGTTAACCATAGGCTAGGAATACTTGGTTTAGTTTGGGATAAAGGAGGTTGAGGTAGTTCGGAAATTGAACTTCTAGGACAGGTGGGAAAAATAACTTTAGGTGTAGCAGTTGCAGGAGGAAGGAAGAAGGTGGAAGGAAGAAGGAAGAAGGGAAAATATAGTAATAATTTTGGATTTAACATATTCAGTAAGAAGGAAGAAGGTGGAAGGAAGAAGGATAAATGTCTTTTTAAGTAAGAAGGTGGAAGGAAGAAGAAAGAAGGGGAAATGTCTCGGATAAATTAAATAATTATTGTCAGCATTCAGCTATTAGCTCTTTCATAAATAATGAATATATACTCTCTCAGTCAAAGTCAGTTTTTTCCAATATTTTTAATTATCCCTAAATTGATCAATACTAATTCCTACTCTAAACGCAATTAACTAATAGCTGATAGCTGACCGCTGAATTCTTACTAATTATTAATTTTTTTGATAACGCATTCCTGGTAATTGAGTCACTAATCCTAATAATTCTAACTGTAGTAGAGAACTAGAAACTTCCCCTGATGATAAACCTGTTTTTTGAATTATTAAATCTAACAGAATAGGTTCAGTAGAAATATGTTGAAAAATCTCAGATAACATTGGTTCTAAATCTGGTATATAATTCGTTTTTTTATCCTCAAATAAAGATAATTGTTCCGAAGATTTTCCCACATCGATATCTAAAGGTGGTATTGCTCCTAACATTTCTAATAATCTATCCATAGTAATTGGAATTACCTCGGCGCCCTTATTAATTAACTGTAAACAACCATGGGACTTTTCGTCATCTAAGCGAGCGGGTAAAACATAAACATCTCTACAAAATTCATTCGCCATATCTGCTGTAATTAAAGCACCAGATTTTTGCGGAGCTTCCATAACTAAAACTGCTCTACTTAATCCAGCAATAATTCTATTTCGTTGGGGAAAATGTTTTGAATTTGGTTTAGTTCCTGCCGGATATTCACTAACAGCTAATCCCTGTTTAACGACTTGTTCAGCTAAACTTTTATTTTCCCTGGGATAAACCATATCAACTCCATTTCCGAAGACAGCAATAGTCCTTCCCCCTGCTTCTAGACAAGCGCTATGAGCTTCTGTGTCAATTCCTGCTGCTAATCCCGAAACAATTGTAAACCCACTTTTTGCTAAAATTGAACTTATTTTTCGAGTCCAACGACGACCATATTCGGAAGGGTGTCTGGTGCCAACTATTCCTACTGTGGGAGTAATACCTTGTATTTCTTGGGGGTCTACTATGCCTCGATAGTATAGTAGAGGCGGAGGTGTGGGAATTTCTTGCAGGAGACGGGGATAGTCTGGATCTGCTGGTGTCCAAAAATTGGGGTTTTTCTCAATGTGTTCTTCTAGGAGTTGTTCTGGGTTGATGCGCGATCGCTCTTCGACTATTTTTTCTATTTTTTGACGGCCAAACCCTGATATGTGGCCTAATTCTGCCGAGCTTGCTGTCCAAGCTCTGGCCAGGGTCTCGAATTGTTGTTTGAGTTTTTGTAGAGCAATTGGACCTATACCGCTAATTTTTGCCCATGCTAACCAATAGGCGCGTTCTTCTGTCAATTATTTTGTCCCCTTGAGCAATGATTCAGTTTTGAATTTATTGTAGTGAACTTACACAGCTAATTTTGTGCATTAGGGGCAGGGGCGGGTTCATCAGATAATTTGTAACACCATTAATTTAACGCGGAATCGGCTACTATTTCCACTTTAACACAACTGGCAGTCACAGCAGTAGGTTGGCTGAAGAAACGAAACCCAAGAAACCTTTCAGAAGTCAGAAGTAATTCCTGATTCAGTTTCAACATTTAGCAATGTCCTAAATCTGCTATAAGGGAGTAAGATGCTCCCACTGGAATTGAAAACTACAACCCTTATAGAGACGTTCCATGGAACGTCCCTATTTTGTCTACTAAAATCAAAACTGCTCTAAAATATATAATCCAGTTTAAAAGTCGTCATTGCGACGAAAGGAAGCAATCTCAGGGGTTTAGGAGATTGCTTCCTTTCACTCCGTTCCAGTTGTAACGACTAGGCTATGGTAATTATCCAGATTTAATATAACTTCTGACTTCACAAACCCCTACGGTCAATTTTTTTCCTTTCTTCTCTTGACGTTTTATTCAACATTAGTTAAACTATATATATAGGAAACAAAAGAAAGCTTTCAAATATAACTAATTTATCTGACTGGTGGCAGCTAATTTATCGGCTGAAATCGAGGGATTTTTTGTAGAATTTTTGTCAAAAATTGGAGTAAAAAATATGACTAATAATATAGAAGTAGTTTTCAGTTTTGACACGACTGGTAGTATGTATCCTTGCCTAACTCAGGTACGTCGAAAAATTAAAAGTACCGTAACTCGATTAATCTCAGAAATTCCTGGTATTCGGATTGGAATAATTGCCCATGGAGATTATTGCGATCGCGCCTCTACCTATGTGACTAAACACTTAGAATTATCTCAAGATATAAATAGTATTTGTAATTTTGTGGAAAAGGTAGAAAGAACAGGTGGAGGAGATGCGCCGGAATGTTATGAATTAGTATTACATGAAGCTCAATCTTTGGCTTGGACGACTGAGGCAACTAAATCTTTAGTATTAATTGGAGATGATATTCCTCACCCACCAGCTCAAAATCCTCAAAGGCTAAATTGGCGACAAGAGCTGAATAAATTATCAGATATGGGAATAGCAGTATATGGAGTGCAAGCATTAAACCGTCGTCATGCCACAAAATTTTATCAAGAATTAGCAGAAAAATCTGGTGGTTTTCATATTGATTTAGACCAATTTGCTTATATTAACGATCTATTTTTAGCAGTTTGTTATCAACAATCTTCCGACGAACAATTGCAAAATTATGAACAGGAAGTTGTAGAAAATGGGCGGATGAGTCGTGGTTTAAGTAAGATTTTTAATACTATGTTAAACCGGGAAGAAACAACAGTTTATGAGTCGGCAGATTTACGGGCAGTTGTGCCGGGAAGGTTCCAAGTTTTAGAAGTGGATGAGAATAAACCGATTAAAAGTTTTGTGTTAGAAAATGGTTTAACTTTTAATAAAGGGCGTGGTTTTTATGAATTTACAAAGACAGAAACTATTCAGGGGAAAAAAGAAATTATTTTAATGGATCGGGCAACTGAAGATATGTTTGAAGGAGAAGCTGCACGGGAAATGTTGGGTTTGCCTCATGGGGCGACAGTGCGAATTAAACCTAATAATTTGGAGAAATATATGGTGTTTGTGCAGAGTACCTCGGTGAATCGGAAGTTGATTGGCGGTACTCGTTTTTTGTATGAGGTGGAAGACTGGGGTTAGAATTGAGAATTAAGAATTGAGAAGTAATCCCTGACTGAAAAAGTAGGCAATTTTTGAATTATTGGGCTAGTAAAATTAGGTTATTTGCGCGGATGGGTAGCTGTACAAGAGAGGAGGTGCAAAAAAATGGCTGAGGTTGAGTTTGGGAAAAGGTTTGAACTAGAAGGAGTGTTAAGGTGATTCGCGCAGTTTGCCAAATGCTTATGTGGTAATGGTTATGGCGTTTTATTTTGGAATGCCTCTTGTCAAGCTGTGGCTCGAAATGCTATATTTACTCATGTCCCGCGCAAATGTACCTTGAAAATTAAATATAGACTGGTTTCCACAACCCTGCTGTTTAAACTAATTAAAATCCCTATTAGGGATTGAAACTCACTCAAGCTTCAAGAGAGTAAATACCTATTGCTAGTTTAAACTAATTAAAATCCCTATTAGGGATTGAAACAGGCTCATTATTTTTTCTCCTTATTGTATTTCATTGTTTAAACTAATTAAAATCCCTATTAGGGATTGAAACCTAAATCTACTTCCTGAATTTTTAATTGTATATGTTTAAACTAATTAAAATCCCTATTAGGGATTGAAACGTTCTTTTTGTTTTTCTTGCTCCCAGTAAATCTGTTTAAACTAATTAAAATCCCTATTAGGGATTGAAACGTTTGGATGTGATACAGCGACATTAATTCTTAGGTTTAAACTAATTAAAATCCCTATTAGGGATTGAAACATAGAAAAAAATAAAGTAAAAGAAGAAATATACGATGATGTTTAAACTAATTAAAATCCCTATTAGGGATTGAAACTAACCTATTATATTCAGATAGCAATAATAAAATATGTTTAAACTAATTAAAATCCCTATTAGGGATTGAAACGGTGTTGGCGTTGATACTTCAATCAATTCAGAAGGTTTAAACTAATTAAAATCCCTATTAGGGATTGAAACTCATCTGTAATAGGCAATCTACTAAAAGTAGGCGTTTAAACTAATTAAAATCCCTATTAGGGATTGAAACCCCCAGCTCCCCGCAGTCGCTAATACTATCTGGTTTAAACTAATTAAAATCCCTATTAGGGATTGAAACAACAAGCGCTTTCGGGAACATATGCTTATCCCACCCCAGAGGTTTAAACTAATTAAAATCCCTATTAGGGATTGAAACACTATGGCAGAGATGATTGAATCCCTTCAGGACAGTTTAAACTAATTAAAATCCCTATTAGGGATTGAAACCAAGCCAAGTAAGCAGATATCGACCTTTAACTATATGTTTAAACTAATTAAAATCCCTATTAGGGATTGAAACGCTAATCCCACATTTCACCGCACTTATAGCAGGGTTTAAACTAACTAAGATCCCTATTAGGGATTGAAACACAGTATACACCAATATTCTTGACTTTAATTGATATATTAGTATCACCTAGTAAATACGAAAGAAAAGCATGAGTATCCAAAAGATATTTCATATTACATATATTCCGCTAAATCTTCTAATGGTTCATCAAAATCATCTGACATAATAATTTGACCTGCCCAACTACCATAACCCCGAACAGTTTCTATCTTTTCTGTGGATTGTTTATTATTTGGATATTTTTCTTGTAAATATTCTGCATAATGCAATAATTCAGTCTTCAGAGATTCAGGTAGATTAATAACAATTTTCCACAAAGCTAGATCGGTATTCATAATTTTTGTTAGACATAATTTATTTAAAAATAATATCATATATAGTAATTTTAGTAGAGTGTGTTTCCCTGCGGGACATGAAAATGAAATTTAACGCACTGCCATACAACGTAATAGATATAAACTGTTCAACAGTGCGTTACCGCGCATATAATATTTGATAGCTTAACCGTAGTTTGTAGTAAGCGCCTTTTCATGTCGGCTCTTAGCCGAAACACACCCTACCGGACTTATTATTATAGATATAGACAAACTTAATATATACAACATGATACAACTAAAAAAATGGCAGTTAGCAATACTCGCTATTCCCCTACTTGCTGTAGTCGCCTTCATAATGATATCCGCTGGCAGACAAATCAATAGTTGGGGTATCAACTGGATATGGGGAATATTTGCCCTTGTCTTTGTGGGTTGGCGTTGGTTGCTGGTCAAATGGACTCGACCTACAGTTTCACAAATGGAAGAGGTAATAGCAGAAGTTAACAAACAAATTCCCACCACAGACAACACGACAACCCCACCCATAGAAAACGAAGCTACCAAACAACTAGAAACTACCCTCCAAGAAATTCTCAAATCATGTCGTAACGACCCCCCATTCTGGGAAGACTGGCAAATATTCTGGCAACGTTGCCAAGAAGTTGTAGTTGCCGTTGCTAATGCTTACCATCCTGAAGTCAAATATCCTTTACTCAATATTTACATCCCTCAAGCTTACGGTTTAATTCGAGGTACTGTTGATGATGTAGACAGATGGATGCAAAAATTATCCCCTACTTTGAATCAAATAACTGTTGGTCAAGCATATCAGGGATATGAAATTTACCGGAAATTAGAACCCTCTGCTCGGAAACTTTTCCAAGCTTGGGGTTGGGCGCAATGGTTACTTAACCCCGTAGCAGCAGCAGCTAAAGTCGCTAGTCGCCGTTACAGCGAACAAGCAAACCAGGAATTGTTGGTAAATTTCAGTCAAATATTGCGGGAAGTGGCGTTGCGAAATTTATCTCGACAGGCGATCGCTCTTTATGGAGGTAGCAACTTAGAATTTTCTGAGTCTGCTATTCCGATTCCGAGTCTCCCGAAAGCAGAAACTCAAACCCTGGAACAAATTCTGGCAAAAGCTGAACCTGCGGAAACTGTTGAGCAAAAACCAGTTAATATTTTGTTAGTGGGGCGCACGGGAGCAGGTAAAAGTAGTTTAATTAATACTCTATTTCAAGCTGACCGCGCTGAAGTGGATGTTTTGCCGAGTACAGATGAAATTAAAAATTATCAGTGGCAAACTGAAATGGGAGAAACTCTCAATCTTTGGGATACCCCTGGTTACGAACAAGCTAACCGCACTGACCTGCGAAAATTAGTGCTTGACTATGCTCAAACTGCTGATTTATTGTTATTAGTTACTCCTGCTCTCGACCCCGCGCTACAAATGGATGTAGATTTTCTCCAAGACATGAAACAGGAAATTACAGATTTACCTGCTATTGTGATGATGACGCAAGTTGACCGTTTACGTCCGATGCGAGAATGGGAACCACCTTATGATTGGGTTTTTGGCAAACGTGCGAAGGAAAAGTCTATTCGGGAAGCGACTCAATATCGGGTAGAAATATTGGGAGATTTTTGTAATCAAGTTTTGCCTGTTGTGACGGCGGATATTCAAATTAATAGAAATGCTTGGAATGTTGATGCCATATCATTGTCTCTCGTAGAAGCTATTGCCCCTGCTAAACAACTACGTCTAGCTAGATTTTTGCGCGATCGCGAAGCTCGTTCTGTAGCAGCAGCAAAAATTATAGATCGTTATACTTTTCAAATGGCAACTACTCAAGGGTTAACTGCTTTGTTGAAAAGTCCGGTGTTGCAATTCATTGCTACTTTGACAACCGGTTCGCCAACTTTAGCTTATGTGCTAGCAGAAAAAATTCCTGTAGAAGATTTGCCTGTAGTTATTGGTAAATTACAGATGGCTTACGATTTGTTTTCCCTATTGAGTGGGGATGCAAATTTGGGTAGTTTTGACCTGTTAGCATTGTGGCCTTTATTATTAGAAAATCCCTCTTCACCAGACCGTAACGCTTGGGCATTTGGTCATGCTTTAGTTGAGTATTGGATGCAGAATTTAACTGTTGAACAATTGCGGGAAAGGTTCGAGAATTATTTGAAAATTTAAGCACTAGAAACCGGGTTTGTATTATATATTCACAATACCTAAATTTTTCCAGACAAATCCGGCAATGCATCGCATCATGCCACAACTATGTCGATTTGAGCTATAATATCTCCTAACTGCTAAAACAGTTGCTGTATATACTTTTTTGAACCATTTATCGAAGGATGATTGCTATGAATTTTATTAAAGTTGGTAAGATAGAAAAAGGTTTAATAGCAGTAATAACTCTAGGGATGGGTATTATTATTGCTAAGCCCAGTCTTGCTAAAAATACTATTGGAGATTTACAACGCGATCGCAATGTGACTATTTCCGGGCAAGTGATAGAAATTTCGGGCGATAAATTTATGGTTGATGATGGGACAAGGAAAATTTTAGTCTATCTTGATGATGGGAGACTCACGAATTTATTAGTGGGAAAAGAAGTAACAGTAGTTGGAGAAGATGACGATGATGATTTTGATGGTATATCTATTACTCGCCAAGATGGAAGTATAATTAATTTTCAGTTAGCTTCAGATGATGATGATGATGATGATGATGACTATGATGACGATGACGATGATGATGATGACGATGACGATGATGACTATGATGATGATGACGATGACGATGATGAGTAAGTAGTCGGGTGTGTTTCGCTGCGCGACATGAAAAGCGAAGCGTAACACACCGCAGCACGCCACAAATAAATGGTGCGTTACGGCGCAATGTAATTTTGATAGTTCAACCGTAGTTTGTAGTAAGCGCCTTTTCATGTCGGCTCTTAGCCGAAACGCACCCTACTGAACCAACACTACTGGATTGACACACCTTAAATGGTGCGTTACGATGGATTGCTAAATCCGTTTCATAGTTTGAATTTAAGCCATCTAACACACCCTACAATTTTGCACAAAATTAGCTGTGTCAGTCTAATCTCTGAAAATCCTAAAACCAAATCCTTATGAGCAACGGTATTCTAGACGATCGCTTTTTTACCAGACCAACCGACGGTCAAATTTTCTCATTCCCCATATTAATAGTGGGGGGTTCCACTGCAGCATATTCGGCAACCTTGGGTGCACTTAAAGCAGGGGCAAATGTTTGCCTTGTCCAACCCAAACAATTATTAGGCGGACAATTTACTACCCAAGCATTACCTGCTTCCGATGACCCTCAATTAGATCCAAAATTTAACCCAGGGGAAATATATGGAGATAAGGTAGATAGAGACAAATATGCTTTCTCCAAGACTCAATGGCTATTCCGCGAACGTAGTCGGGAACTACAACCAGTTAATGGTAACAAAATTGATAACCCTGGTGGGGGTTGGGTAAGTAATTTTGCCACAACAACTCTAGTTATGGCACAAGCCCTGAATGAAGCTATCCAAGATTTTCTCAACAATGGCAACTTAACCATTATTCCCTTTGCCGAACCTGTAGAAATTTTGTTTAGTCAGTCTGCTGATGAACGGCGACAAGTAACAGGTGTTGTATTTCAGGATGTGCAAAACGATATACAGTTCACAGTCAACGCTCAAATTACTATTGAAGCGACAGACTTGGGCGACTTGTTAGAATTGGGAAATATTGAGTCGCGAGTCGGACAAGAATCACAAAATGATACGGGTGAACCACTGCTACCCCAAACAGCTTTTCCCGAATGTCAGCAGTCAATTACTTTTTGCGCCGCTGTGGAAAAAACTGCTCAGGGTGGAGGTGTTCCCATCGGTAAACCAGAAGGTTATGGCGTCGAACCTTGGTTACAGACAGATAAATTTACCAGCAGTTATCAAGGGCGGGCATTTTTTGAGCGGTTTGCCATTTTTACTTATCGCCGAATCAAACGTTTCAAAGAGGGTTACATCCCAACAACCAGTAATGGCGATGTGACTATCCTGAATTATGAGTCGAATGATTATATACTGGGTTTACTGGTAGGGGTAAGTCGGAGCGATCGCCAAAAACATATTCAGGAAGCACGGGAATATACTCAAGCTTACATCCATTATTTACAGTCGCAAACACTGAAAACCAACAACTGGCCATTAATAGGTGAGGTAGGGGAGTTAAAACCACGGGGCGATCTAAGTTGGACGAATGATGGTATTGCTCTGGAACCCTATATCAGGGAGGCAAGACGAGGGATAGCATTAACAACTATTCTTTATCAAGATACTGCCCAACAATATTATGGGGAGCAAGCACGGGGGCGAACTTTTGATGATAGTGTTGGGATTGGTCATTATGCGTTGTTTGATATTCATCCCACTGATAACCCCAACCATCTTATTTTCAATAGTAAAGAGGAGATGAAATGTTTACCTTTTACTATTCCGTTAAAAGCAATGATACCTATTAGTACAGATAATCTGATATTATCGGCGAAAAGTATTGGTACAACCCATTTGAGTAATTCTGTATATCGGATGCACGCAGTTGAGTGGGCGATCGGGGAAGCGGGGGGTCATTTAGCTGCTTTTGCTCTGAATGAAGGAGTGGATGTGCGGACTATTGCGACAGATAAACGACTCATCTATAAATTTCAAGGTTTGTTAACTCGCAATCAAATTCCTCTATTCTGGTATAATGATATTGCCCATGACGACCCTGATTTTGAGGCGATCCAAATTCTGGCGACGGCAGGTTTTGTCAGGACAGAAAATTACAATCATTTATATTTTAATCCAGAGGGAACGGTAAACCGAGCAGTTGTTTCGGTAGCGGTGGTAAATGTGATGGGTTTTGAGTGGCTTAACCCTCAGTTTCCGACTTTTACTGATGTACCGAAGGAGCATTTTGCCTATCGTGCAGTTGAAACTATGGCAGCAAAAAGTATTGTTTCGGGGATTGGAAATGGATATTTTGCACCAAACTTACGATGTACGCGGGAGCAGTTAGCATTTATTATTGGTAAAAGTGGAGATTTTGATGTGTATCAATTATTTGGTAATTCTGGTACACCTCTAGATAGTCAACCTTTGAAACGACGGGAGTTGTCTAGGATATTGTATTTGGTGTTGCGATCGCAATACGGCATTGATTAAATTACGAGAAACCGGGTTTGTATTGTATATTTGAAAATACTTAAATATTTGGGGACAAACCCGGTTTCTTGACACGGGAGCAAGATGCTCCCATTGCCATTTCTCGTAACAAAAATAATTCTGATGCACCACAATCAAAAATTACAGCAATTTTTCCAATTTGGTAGAATATTACAGCAGATTCCAAGTAGATGAAGTACAGATATTAATTATTAAATCTATCCAGTGCGAGCATCTTGCTCGCGTGGGTGTACCTCACCAAGGTGGAATACGCTGTAATATCATGTCCGGATAATTAGTTATCAAAAAAACTTGCTCCTCTATAGAACCCATTTGGTATCTTTTCCGTCCAAGGTTATACTAAGTAGCGATC
>NZ_JBNHER010000234.1:0-69984 GCF_050015975.1 Dapis purpurea BLCC-M126
CTTTAAACCACAATTATTTAATTAACAATTAATAATTAATAATTCGGTAAATTTACAGCCTATATATATAGAAGGCAACAAGCAACAGTGGGAGAAACACTCCACCGTCTAATATTCATCATCAGTCTATTTCTTAACTAATTCTTTTTTTGCAATATCAGAGGTTTAAGTGTTGCTAAATTATCAAAAACTCCAATAAAATGGCTAAATAAATATAAAAACAGGTATTTTTCTAGAAATGTGACGAGAAAATGCAGAAAAATTAACAGTAAAAATATTGACCATTGCCTATTATATCAAATCCGGTAGCATCGATGTAATTAGATTAAAGAGTGTGGGGAGTGTGGGGGGTGTGGGGAGATGAGGATATCTAGAAAGATTTAGCAATAGCTGAAGATGGAACATTTTTTTATACCGAATTAAGCGGATTTGATATTACCTATTCTCACCCCTATAAATTTTTCAGACAACTATAATTGATATTCCCAGTAAATTAGATATTAGTTTAACTGTCAGAACTCCACCTTATCAACAAGAGGAAATTAAAGCAAAGTTTGGCATTTAGACAAACAAATAAAAAATAGTTTTACTTACTTTTGGTGGTTTGGTTTTAGCCGAAATTCCTGATTAAAATATATCTTTTTTTCCTGACTAGTAATTTGTTATATTTGATACTAATATTCTATAATTTCCTAATTTAATTAATTTCAGCCCCTCAAACCTCCTGATAAATCTGAAAAATTAGATAAAAATCGTAGTAAAGCGATCGCTCAAACGGTTGTAAATTATTTACAATAAGTAACCAAATATAATTAATATACTTAAATTTCAATATGTTGGAAGGGACTAAAATCTAGTATAAAGAATTAATTTCAAGGGTTTAGAATGATTTACATTCTGTTACATAGTTAAGTTTATTTGCACCTACCTATTTAATCAGTTTTAACTATACAATTAGATAATAATCCTCCAATTGCAATATATCCCGAAATATAAAATGAATATGAATATGAATATGAACGACTTCATCGTAACTGGAGCTGAAATCGGATTCATAATATGTATCTTTGTGGCAATGAGATTTTTTGTTAGTAGGATATATAAACAGTTACTTAAAGTTTCCTCAATCAAAGCAAAAGAACAAAATGTTCAAGTTATCTACCAAAATTTGCAGATATTAATAACTATAAGTTCTCTATTATTATGTTTAGTAGTGGCAGCATTTAACGGATGGCTTATCTATCAAGGAAAAGACTTAATAGAATACAAACAGTCCCTCATTCAAAATATTTCTCCAGATTACTGGATAGAAATAGGAATTGGAGTTATCAAAAGTCTGAGCTTATTAATATTAACTAGCTGGATTATCCCATATATAGATAAGTTTATAAATTGGTTGAATGAGCGAGCAAAAAATTTTGAAAAACTTACTGCTAATGATAAAACTATTGAAAATTTATTTAAGTTTTTCAAAGATAACTTAAACAAGATTATCTGGTTACTTTCCATTGCTATATCTGCCCAATTTATGCAATTACCAATAGTAATAATCCAATATTTGTATATAGGTTTGCGAATTTATATGATTATAATAGCTGGATTAATATTTGTTAAAGCAAGTACAGCCGTGATTGATACTATTGATGCTCTAAGCAATAAATATTCCGAGCAAAATAATATTTTTATCTTGCGTATTTATGATAATTTCAGTCATTTAATTCCTCTTGCAAAGCGATGTATTGAATATGCAATCTATATTGTTACAGCTACTTTAGTAATTCAGCAACTTGATTTTATTGCCAAATTAGCTACTTATGGACCGCTATTAATTCAAATAATAGGAATTATCTTTATTACTCGTGTTGTTGAAGAGATTGCTAAACTTGTACTAGAAAAATTACTACTTGATAATAATGATTCAAGCAATTTATCTCAACAAAGACGTCAAACCTTTCTACCTTTATTTCAAAGCTTTATCAAATACTTTCTTTACTTTGGTGCAGGTATTGCTATTCTTTATATTGTCAATATCGACCCGACTCCAATTTTAGCAGGTGTAGGTATTCTCGGTTTAACAGTGGGGATGGGTGCTAAAAGTTTGATTGAAGATATAGTTGCAGGTTTCTTTATTTTGTTTGAAAATTATTACTTAGTAGGAGACTTTGTAGAGATAAATGGTGTTTATGGTTTTGTGACAGGAATAGAATTAAGAACTACTAGAATTAATTATGAAGATAAACATCACATTATCCATAATCGTGATGTTAAGGATGTAGTTAATCACTCACACCATAGTAATTCAGTTGTTACTCTGAAAATTCCTTATCAAAGTGATATTAATCAAATCTATGAAATTATAGATAGAGTAGGAAAGGAGCTTCAAGAAAAGTATCCAGAAGAAATAATGAAAGGCACAGTAGTAGATGGAATAGAAGAATTTTATGACTATCAAATGTTAATTCATATAACTACAGAAGTTAAACCAGGAAGACACATTGATATGAAGAGAATTCTTGGTACAATGATTAAACAAGCTTTCCAAGAAGAAGGAATTGAAATTCCTGTAATCCATCATTTAACAATGACTAATCAGGGTACAACAAATATGAACCTTAATAAAGATAATGTTTAAGCATTCAGCTATTAGCTATCAGCTATCAGCTATTGTTTTTAGTGCGATAAAAGCTATTAAGCTAAATTCAATATTACGACAAAAGTCTACTCCCTTGACCTTAAAGTATATATTTATTTAAACTTCTTAAGAGCGGAGTTTTATTTCTGAAGACTTACGATACTGCCAACTAAAAATAAGATGACTCACTATCAACAATTACTGCAAATTAATACTTCTGGTAAATCTTTATCCAGAATTACTTCTAAAGTGCAAGAAGCTGTAGCTAAGTCAGGGGTAAAAACAGGTTTATGCAATCTATTTTTACGCCATACTTCCGCCAGTTTAATAATTCAAGAAAATGCCGACCCAGATGTATTAGTTGATTTAGAAAACTTTATTTCTAAATTAGTACCAGAAGGTTATCATTATATTCATAGTGCAGAAGGACCTGATGATATGCCTGCCCATATTCGCAGTGTTTTAACCCATACTTCCGAACAAATTCCTATTAATAATGGGAGATTAGTATTAGGTACTTGGCAAGGAATTTATGTTTGGGAACATCGCCAACGTAGTCATTGCCGAGAATTAGTAATTCATATTAGTGGGGAATGATTGAGAATTGAGAATTGAGAGGAGTTAGTGGTACTTAGACATTTTCTGCTAGAAAGAATGGTTCAAAATCAGTTTAAGGATTGATACTTTTTTAACCTTAAAGCATCTTTCCGTCTATATTTGAGCCTATTTTTTAGTTCTATTTTGTTTAAGTATCGAGATTGAGGAAGAAATATACCTTTATTTTTCTATCCTTAATCTACTTAAAAGGCTAACTTTTTTAGCTTTTTAGACCGAAAATATTACACCTTTTTTGACTCCCAAAAGCCTAAAATATTTACAGATAAAGCTTTTGAAAGTCAATCAGCAAGCCCTCTCATAAATATTTAGTCAAAAAAATAAACTAGAATTCTAACTAATACAAATTTAATAAATGTTTGTTACAAATGGTATAAGTAATAAAGAAGGTATAAGGGGTAAATATTGAAAAAAAGGGATAAATGATATATATAGCTATGTAAAATGAATTGGAGCAGCTATTTTTCAGCATATCCGATCAAGAGCTATCTTTTTCTAGCATTCTTTTTTAAAAGTGGTATAATATCATCTTCATATCAGTAGGGAAGTTGCATATTAACGTCCGTATGGATTAGGTTTTTTAGAAATAAGATATCTGGGTTTAATACAAACCAATCGTTAAAAAAATTACAAAACCATTATTATTAGTTAATAACTGAAATATTGGCAAACTAGAGAATTATTTTTGTTTTTGGTAATTGGTATAATAACTAATTTACAAATAGTGATTATGACTAATAAATTTACGACAAATTTCATTGAGTATAGCTCTAGAAAAATTAAAGCTTCACATTGGCAAGTACAGCTAATAGCACCGATAATATCCGCAGCAATATTTGCTTTTTGTTTTCCTCCCTATAATATTTACCCTCTAGCATTTGTCGCTTTCATACCTCTATTATTTGCAACTTTAACAGCTAAAAACTCTTGGCAAGCTAGAACAGTCGGATTTGTCTTTGGCTGTTTAGTTTATAGTTTCACATTGCACTGGATGTGGAATATTTTTCCCTGGTTTACAATTATTCTCTGGGCAATCTTAGCTTTATTTCCTGCTATTTTTACATGGACTTTATTCCTGCTTAAACAGAGATTGGGAATAGTAACTTCTCTCACCACCGCTCCTTTTATTTGGATAGGCATAGAATATTTTCGTTCTGAATGTTGGTTTCTTAAATTTGCTTGGATAACTCCTGGTTTTTCCCAGGCAAAAAATTTACCTTTTTTACAGTTTAGTTCCATTTTAGGAGTTTACGGAATTTCAGCTTTAATTATCGCGGTTAACTGTTGTATTTGTTATTTGCTTCTCGGTAAAACTCAACTAAATAAACGTTTATTACCAGTAGCATTTTCCATGGTAATAATTGGCATAATTCATGGTTGAGGTTTTGCTCAAATTCCTGCTCAAACTGTAGGTAAAATTCCAGTAGGAGCAATTCAAACAGAAGCAAGTAACTTCCTAGAAAATCGACAATTATCTCAGGAACTATCAGGCAAAGTAAAATTGATAGTCTGGCCAGAATATTCACTATTTGAATATGTCGATCAAGGTACAGAGCTATTCAAAAAATTATCTCAAATCGCTATTGATACTCAAGCTTATTTAATAGTAGGGGCTCAAGAAAAAGTACCTGATTCTCCAAATGGGTTCTATACAATACCGATGCTACCGGACATGATATTACAGCAGTTTCGGAGTTAGTGAGGTAAAGATTTTTAGGGCTTTAGGCAACAGGCACTATTGCTACAGGCAACAGATAATTAATTAAAGTGTACCTCACCATCCTAAAAAGTGCTGTAATATCATGTTCGGTTAAATAGTTATTTTAATTAAAGCTCGTAGTAGGGCTGAAGCCCTAACTGTAGATTTGGCTGAAGCCCTACTACAAACAAAAACTTTATTATAAGTGATTACCCGAACATGATATAAAAATGAATTTTGTAGTTTACAGTGATAAAAAGGGAAACAAAATACCGAATGCTAAAAGGTTTCCTATTTCCTTGCTGTAGCAAGATTTGATGAAATCGATCTAAGTTTGACAGAATTTATGAGATAATAAAACTGCCAAAAAATTAACTCAATTTTCCAATTATAAATTATGTCACAAACTCCTTTTTCTCCAGAAGAAATAGCATCCGAAGGCATCAAACCAGAAGAATATCAAGAAATTATCAACCGCCTTAGTCGCCACCCCAATAAAGCAGAACTCGGAATGTTCGGGGTCATGTGGTCAGAACACTGCTGCTACAAAAACTCTCGCCCTCTCCTCAAACAATTTCCCACCACAGGTAAACGCATCCTCGTCGGACCAGGAGAAAACGCCGGAGTTGTAGACCTAGATAACGGACTCCAACTCGCTTTCAAAATCGAATCCCATAACCACCCATCGGCTGTCGAACCATTCCAAGGTGCTGCTACCGGAGTCGGTGGTATCCTCCGAGACATTTTCACAATGGGTGCCCGTCCCATCGCCGTACTTAACTCCCTCCGTTTCGGTTCCCTAGAAGATGCCAAAACCAAACGCATTTTTACCGGAGTAATTTCCGGCATTTCTCACTATGGTAACTGTTTCGGAGTACCTACCGTAGGTGGAGAAATTTATTTTGATCCTGCTTACACGGGCAACCCCCTAGTCAACGTCATGGCATTGGGATTAATGGAAACCCCCGAAATTGTTAAATCTGGTGCATCCGGTATCGGCAACCCAGTCTTATACGTCGGCTCCACCACAGGTCGAGACGGTATGGGTGGAGCAAGTTTCGCCAGCGCCGAACTCAGCGACCAGTCAATAGATGATCGCCCCGCCGTGCAAGTAGGCGATCCATTCCTGGAAAAATGTCTAGTCGAAGCTTGTCTAGAAGCGTTCAAAACAGGAGCAGTAGTGGCAGCTCAAGATATGGGAGCTGCTGGTATTACCTGTTCTACTTCAGAAATGGCAGCAAATGGAGGTGTTGGCATTGAATTTGACTTGGACAAAGTACCAGATCGGGAAACTGGGATGGTTCCTTATGAATATTTGCTTTCGGAATCTCAGGAACGGATGTTATTTGTTGCTGAAAAAGGTCGCGAACAAGAATTGATTGATATTTTTGAACGTTGGGAACTTCATGCAGTGGTGGCAGGTACAGTCATTGAGGAACCTATTGTCCGAATTTTATTTGAAGGCAAGGTTGCTGCTGAAATACCTGCTACTGCTTTGGCAGATAATACTCCTATTTATCATCGGGAGTTATTGAGCGAACCGCCAGAATATGCTAAAAAAGCTTGGGAGTGGAATGTGGCATCGTTGCCAGCGTCTACGGAACAGGGTATTGAAATTGAGGGAAACTTCCAAACCTGGAATGATATTTTACTGACTTTATTGGATACTCCAACTATTGCTTCTAAGCATTGGGTGTATCAGCAATACGACTATCAAGTACAGAATAATACTGTAATTTTGCCTGGTGGTGCTGATGCTGCGGTAATTCGGTTACGCCCCCAAATTTCTGATATTAACAACCCAATCACAAATTCAGGTGTTGCTGCAACGGTAGACTGTAATTCCCGTTTGGTTTATCTCGATCCATATAATGGTGCAAAAGCAGTAGTTGCAGAAGCAGCAAGAAATCTCAGTTGTGTAGGTGCTGAACCTGTGGCAGTTACAGATAATCTCAATTTTGGCAGTCCTGAAAAACCTATTGGATATTGGCAACTGGCTGAGAGTTGTCGCGGTCTCGCTGAAGGTTGTCAGGAATTAGGAACGCCTGTTACTGGGGGAAATGTGTCTTTGTATAACGAGACTTTGGATGCTGACGGTCATCCTCAAGCAATTTATCCGACTCCAGTGGTGGGAATGGTGGGGTTAATTCCGGATATTACTCGTATTTGTGGGCAAGGTTGGCAAACTGAGGGTGATGTTATCTATTTAATAGGGAATTTAAAGGGTAGCACTTTAGCTGCTTCTGAATATTTGGCAACTGTTCATGGTGTAGTTGCTGGTAAACCAAGCGAAGTAGATTTTGATTTGGAAAAGCGAGTACAGGCAGTTTGTCGTTATGGTATCCGAGAAGCTTGGGTACGTTCTGCCCATGATAGTGCTGAGGGTGGTTTAGCGATCGCTCTGGCGGAATGTTGTATTAGTGGAAAGTTAGGCTCTGAGATTATTTGGGAATTGTCCGATGTTTCTGATTTGCGATGGGATGAGTTTTTGTTTGGCGAGGGTGGTTGCCGAATTTTGGTTTCTGTTGCGCCGGAAAATCAGATGATTTGGGAATCGTATCTTGAGGAAAATTTGGCAGATTTTTGGCAGAAAATTGGTCTCGTGGGTAATGCTGAAAGTGGTTTGCAAATTTTAGTGAATGAGGGTGTGTCTTTGATTAATTTAGAGATGGGAGAAATGAGCGATCGTTTTCAAAATGCTATTGAGAGACGTCTGGGTTTTTAGCGCTGGTTTTTGGGGCGAGTTTATTTAACCAGCGTGTAGGGGCGGTTTTTTAGGAGAATATCGTGCTGATATCAAACATTTTGCTAAACCCGCCCCATTACATTATGATTACCCACACCAATTTCGGGGCGGGTTTATTGAATTTCTGTAGTTTTGTCAATGTTTCTGGCTGAACCCGCCCCTACTTTACGATCGCCTATTCATGTAATAAAGCCTAGCGCCTCCGTTTAATTAGGTATAAAAAAATGTTCCATATGAGTGCTGTTTCCCAGTATTTCTAGAACTCCCCATCTCTCACATCACGCCCAAGATACTCAAAAGTGACTTTTGCTTTGCCCGTAGCGGTATATTGCTGCACTCAAAAGCAGATGAATCTAGTTTTTAGACTCACCTGCTATCAAGCTTAATAATTATGACTAATATAAAGTTTGAGTTAGAACTTAGAACAGAAAAACATGACTGTAGAGTGTAGACTAAGATCCAGGAACTGTGAGTAATGACTTGAGATGAAAGCTCAATCACCCTTATTCACCAAGCTAAACCAGTGAAATATTATCGTTGTTAATTTCAAACCCACCGTCGTTATCTCCAAAGAAGCCAAAACCTTCAATCTTTGCAATTGGTTGCCAAGTTTTAATAAAACGACCTTGACGCCGACTAAGGTTCTTAGTCACACGATTGTATCTGAGGTCATCAAGACTACTAATCCCGAAAGCATCCTTGTCAATTATAATCTGATCTCCTTCAATCGGACTAAAGTCGGCAATAATATCTCTTCCATCAGATAATATGAAGTTATCAGCTCCACTTCCACCATAGAGGCTATCACGGTCACCTCCTCCATTCAGAGTGTCATTTCCCTCCTCACCATAGAGGCGATCGCTGCCAAGTCCTCCATTTAGAAGGTCATCTCCCACCCCACCATAGAGGTTATCACTGCTACCTCGTCCATTCAGAGTGTCATTTCCTGCGAACCCATAGAGGCTATCACTGTTACCTCCTCCATTCATAGTGTCATTTCCACCTTGGCCATTGATATCGAATTGAAGATAATTGAGAACATTCTGATATTGATTACTGGAGATATTTTCCAAAACCGCAACAGTTGTATCCACATTCCCATTGGAATTTAATAACGTGAGATTATTATTTGAATAGTCAAAAGACACATTGTTTGAAAGCTCTTCAGGGATTATTAGCTTATCTTCCAGAGCAAAATCCGTGATAATATCACCTTCACCAACCCAAAAGGTATCAGCACCTCCACGACCTGTTAAAGTATCAGTTCCTGGGCCACCGTTGAGGACGTTAGCCTTACCATCTCCTGCGATCTCATCATTAAATTCACTACCAATGATATTTTCAATATCGTAGAGTTTGTCTTGGCCACCGAATCCGTCGTTTTCTACTTCAGCATAGGAATCAACTAGTTCGTTGGTCACTAAGTCTCTCTCTTCTTTAATATTAGTTAAGTCAACTTTAATGGCAGCTTTAGAGTGTATGTAAGAAGAAGTATCTGAACCTTGACCTCCAGAAAGAAAGTCAGATCCAGCACCGCCATAGAAGATATCATCGCCATTATATCCGTACAACTGATCATTAAAATTCTGGGCTGGATCTGGTTTTATTGTACCCCTAGAAGACAAGCTATATCCAGAAAGCACATCACCAAAGTCAGTTCCGTATTGGTAGAGTCTATCAGTATTGTCGAATACTTGACCAGAGTAAGCACCGAGAACCATGAATCTGTTAGTTCCCAAGTTTTCCAGAGCGCTAGTATCAATATTTAACTTTTCCAGTGGCTCCTGAGGATTACTCAGACTGTTGAGATTACTATGTCCTATGGATACACCATTAGAATCAATAAACAAGGCATTTCGTTGCAAAGACTCTTGAATACTTTTTACAGTTTGATGATTGAGTACCTGTGTTCCTTCTCCAAATATCTCTTCTTCGGGGGCAAAATCAAGAGTTGCAAAGATATCACTGCCTATATCTACTGAGTCATACTTGAAGCTCAATACACTGCTGCCGTTGGTGTCCTTGGAGATAAAAACATTGGATGGTCCTTCAGCAGCTATGGGAATAATAACAACATCTTTTCGAGGATTAAAGTCCGTGATTTGTGCATATGCAGCTCCTGTTGCAGGTGCTTCTATTTTCTCTTGGCCAGCCTTTGTAAAGGACTTGACTATATCGAATACGACAGGGACGATTTCTTTGGCCACTTTGTTCAACCCAAATACAGTAAAAGCCAGATCGCTAATATCCCCAGCCATACTCAGAGCTAGATCCTTACCATCAATATCAAAAGGGTTTGGCTTGTTCACTGTTGGTGGTTCAGCGCTACCTAATAAGAAAGTGTTGCTACCTGTTCCTCCCGTAAGTATGTCACTATCACCAGGTTCTATACGTCCACTTAATAAGAAATCATTACCTGCACCGCCTCTTATGGTATCGCTTCCGGTACCGCCATCGATAAAATCATTGCCCTCGTTACCCTCTAGATGGTCGTTAGCCGCGTTACCATAGATTCGATCGTTGCCAGCACCACCAACCATAGTGTCAGCTGCATCACGGCTTCGTATTATATCGTTACCTCCATGGCCATTATAGTAGGCTTTTTTTGCAGGAACATTAAGCCCCCAGCTTGTTTGCTCTGATCCATTACCCAAAATCGTATCACCACTTTCTGTGCCATGTACAAATCTGTAGGTTCTATATTTTACGGTTTCACTACTATCCGGACGTCTGTTTCTCTCAAATTCCGTGTTTTTATTATCATGAAAAGTACTGTTCATGTGAAGAGTGTCATCTTGAAAGTAGTAATACACATCTTCATCAGCTACTTTTGTATAATATGCATCTTTTGCTTTATAAGCCATTTTTCTTTACTCCTTGTTCTTGAGATTAAAATGAAGTTGTTCTTTTTCCGTTGTTAATATCAATAATCACTCAAACTCTCGGAAAGCACAATACAGAAAAAGTTATATTTGGTTAGTAATTTTCTACCTGAATAAAACTGAACTTTTCTGAGATTAATTTGGACAATAAATCTGGTATTACCAAAATGCAAATCTGTTTACAATCCAGTCTATACCTGATATACAAAGATTATTTGGCAACTAAAATTTGATTTATATAAGTGTTGATGAATTAAGTATTTTGGCGTAGATATACGACAAATGTCATAGAATTTTATTCAGAAAAGTTCAGTTTTATTCAGTTTTGGTAAGGTAAAGTTCAGTTTTATTCAGGTAATCTTCCTACACAGACTATTCTCATCTTTGCTTTGATTAAGTGTAAATTCCAAGACTTACCCAACGACACCAGCAGTCATATCAAATCCGTTGGTTTCTGAGTAATATAAGCTATATAGAGCTTTTCAGGTCAATGAACCACGCTAAAAAAATGATAACCCTGTAGGGAGGTTGCATGCAACGTCCCTACTATTCAAATGAAAACCGCTGTATGATCGAGACTCAGGGTTTGGTGACCAAACTCCTACACTATTGAATTGTATTGATGCTAAAGGATTTAATATCAAAAGTCAGATTTGAATGGTTTAAAAGTATCGTGAATTGGTATAAGTACTATGGTGAGAATATACATTTTTTTCCCACACTCCCCATACTTCCCATACCATTACTATGAACCAGCATCGAAAATATTCTATCTGAGCGCCATTACCAAATATTTCTAGAACTCCCCATCCCCATCTCCCACATCACGCCCAAGATACTAAAAAGAGACTTTTGCTTTGCCCGTAGCACTATATTGCTGCACTCGAAAGCAGATGAATCTAGTTGTTAGATTCACCTGTTATTAAGCTTCATAATTCTGACTAATATAAAGTTTGAGTTAGAACTTAGAACAGAGAAACATGACTGTAGAGTTTAGACTCAGCTCCTGGAACTGTGAGTAATGACTTGAGATGAAAGCTCAATCACCCTTATTCACCAAGCTAAACCAGTGAAACATTAGGATCGTTACTAAAAAGACCAACAGAAAGTGGGCTATCAGGGTTTTCAAAAGTTGCAATTCTTTCCCAGACCCAACCTGGATTCGCTCCCTGTAGTTTCAAAACCCGCTTGCTCAGCGTATTAGTAGAACCATTATAATCTAGTTGCGAGGGACTAGATATCCCGTGAGCAGACGCGTCAATTTCAATCGTGTCTCCTTCAGCGCGACTAAAGTCGGCAATAATGTCTTGTCCTCCAGATAAGATAAAGGTATCAGCTCCAATTCCACCTGTAAGGGAGTCGTTGCCTCCGCCACCATTTAGAAGGTCATCTCCCTGCTCGCCAAACAGGGAGTCCTTGCCTCCGCCGCCATTGAGAGTATCATTTCCTATTTGGCCATAGATGATATCGTGACCAGCACCACCCGTTAAAATATCATCTCCCTCAAGACCCTCAATCTCATCGTCATTATTCGTACCATTGAGAGTGTCATTATTGGCAGTACCAACAATAGAGGTGTCAAGTACAATTGTGCTGCTTTCTTCTCCAATAAACTCAATTTTTTCTAAAGCATCTGCCACTTGATTTTCAGAGATATTTTCTAGAATAGCAACATTGTGATCGGCAAGAGAAATAGTAAGGGTATTATTAGTTGGAGAATGAGTCGCCTCAAATCCTACAGATGTGTTGTAATAGTCAGAATATGCTTTAGCATCTATCTGAATCTTATCTCCTTCAGCAGTATTCAAGTCTGTAACGATTTTTGTTCCAAAGTCAAAACTCTGAAGCTGGTTGTTTTGATCTCTTTTTTCATTAAGCAGATTGACGAAATTTTCATCACCGGTACTGAATAAAAAAGTATCAGCACCACCATTACCAGTCATCCGATCGTTTCCTTTGGCACTTGCCAAAATATTAGGACCGTCGTTTCCGACAATAACATCATCGTAATCGCTACCAACAATGTTTTCAATATCATACAGTTCATCAGTTCTAGCCGATGTAGCGGCGCTACCAAATTGATGAGTTACCTGACCATAAATAAAGCCATTTTGTGGCCTTAAATCAGCATTAATACCTGATCGAGAATGGACATATAATACAGTATCTGAGCCGTTACCTCCATAGATTTTATTGCTGCCACCACCACCATAAAAATAATCATTACCATCATACCCAAACAGTTGATCTGCCTTGGCGTTCTCGGGCTGAAATTTTTGTCCTCCTACATTATCTAATTGGTATCCAGTAAGTATATCGCCATGATTGGTACCATGAAAATAGTCAGAATTCCCTGTTCCAAACACTTGTGTTCCTGAATAAGCACCTAAAATCAAAAAACTATTGCCTCCCAAGTCTTGGAGAGACTGCTGCACACCAGGATCGAGCTGCAGATTTTGAGTATTATTTCCAGCCCCTATAGTTGCACCATTAGCATCAATGAGGATTGCATTTTGCATCAGCATTTCCTCTATACCCTGTTCAACGTTATCGTCAATTGATGTGGAAGAGTCGTTAAAAAGGTTAGATGGATCGTCAAAGGTGATGGTGGCAAAAATATCTGAACCATTACCAGTAGTGTCTTTCTCTAGAGTGAGGTTGCTACCACCATTGGATTTATTGTCCACAAATATATTGCTCGCATCGCTACTACCCAGAGGTATAATAACAACATCTTCTTTGAAATTAAAATCTTCTACCCGAACTCGTGCCCCAACATCTGGTTCTTCTGCTGATGTGGACTCAACTCCCTTGACTGCTTTGATTAACATCGGTACAATTTCTTTAGTCAGCTTGAGTTGTGGCAAAGCAAATGAAAAGAATAAGTCACTGACATCTCCAACTATATTTTTGCCTAGTTGATTCCAATTCATGTTAATATCTCCGGCGCTGCCAGTAGCAACCTCGCCCAGAATGAAGGTATCGGCTCCAGAACCACCATTTAGCTTATCGTTTGATTCTGCATCTATTACTCCTGAAGATAATAGGTCAGGCCCACTACCACCAGAGATGCTATCGTCACCTGCACCACCGAAAAGGAAGTCACCTTCGCTACCACCAGAGATAGTGTCATTTCCAGAATGACCACTGATGGTATCGCGACCGCCTCCACCATTAAGTTTTTCTGGGCTAGCATTCAGATATGCTGCATTATTTTTACCTTCCTGCCCGGCGACCAGGAGTCGATCATTTCCCAGAATTTGGTCACCTTGATTAGTACCATTAACTTCTCCGTAGTAGGTGAAATTCTCTCCGAAGACATTGCCTTTTTGACTAT
This sequence comes from Dapis purpurea BLCC-M126, assembly GCF_050015975.1. NCBI lineage: Bacteria > Bacillati > Cyanobacteriota > Cyanophyceae > Oscillatoriales > Microcoleaceae > Dapis > Dapis purpurea. The sequence goes on from NZ_JBNHER010000234.1 coordinate 13,912, forward strand.
ACAATTGATATTTGTTATCAAAGTATGTGGTGTTCATATTCTTTACACCTATGTCATAACCGGCAAAGTTTCTATTCATATTATTATTTACAAAGGATTCTTGTATGGTACCATTTGGTATCTTTGGGGGAATTACTGATTCCCCTAAGTCTTTAAAACTATTCCCAAGGTCTACAAAACCGTCACCAATAGTCTCTCCAGCTCCTTTGAACCAGCTTCCTATTTTTTTAAAAAATCCCATTTTTCTATTCTCCTAGAATTTAGTTAGTTGTGTTTTGAATGAAGAAGAGGTTGTTCTCTTTCCCTTTATGAAATAACTATCACTGAAATCTCCGGAAAACACAATACAGAAAAAGTTATTTTTAGTTAGTAATTTTCTACCTGAATAAAACTGAACTTTTCTGAGATTAATTTGGACAATAAATCTAGTATTACCAAAATGTAAATCTGTTTATAATCCAGTCTATCCCTGATATATACAGATTATTTGGCAACTAAAAATTGATTTATATAAGTATTTATGACCTAAGTATTTTGGTGTAGATATACAACAAATGTCATAGAATTTTATTCATAAAAGTTCAGTTCGATATCAATATGCCAGATATGGATGGTTATAGTGTCTGTCAGCACCTTAAAGCGGATCGAGAAACTACAAGCATTCCGATTATTTTTATCACTGCCTTAGATGGATCTTGGGATCGAGTCAAAGGTTTTTCTGTGGGTGGGAGTGACTACATCACTAAACCCTTCAATACATTAGAAGCGATCATTCGTATTGAGAATCAACTGCAAATTCGCCAGATACAAGAGAAAATGCTTGGACTCAAGGAGCAAAGTCAGGCAACTCGTGACCAGACTATTGCCTCAGAGCCAAAGCAAATTCTAATGGTGGATGATGAACTGAAAAATTTAGCTTTATTGACCGATCTATTGGAAGAAGAAGGGTATGAAGTATGGCAAGCAGATAGTGGCTCGGAGGCATTAAGAATTGCTGATATGATATTGCCAGATCTGATTTTGCTAGATATTAAGATGCCAGATATAAACGGCTACGATGTTTGTCAACAACTGAAGGCAGATACCAAGACCAAACTTATCCCCGTGATTTTCGTGAGTGCTATGGATGAAGCCTGGGATAAAGTGAAAGCGTTTTCTGTAGGTGGTAGTGATTATGTGGCTAAACCCATTGAAATACTTGAATTGATGGCTCGGATTAGACATCAATTGCAAATTTGGGGCTATTCAAAATAATTAATAATTAACAATTAATAATTAATAATTACCTCAGGAAATTTTTTTTTCTCCTTATGTCAGAATTTTAAGCCAGAGACTTTAGTCGGAGGTACTGATAACTGATAACTGAAATAACCTATTTACTATTTACTTAACTTAACTACTAGATATACAATTAATTTTACTTAACCACTTAAAAATTAGACTTAACAATGAAAAGACGAGATGTACTACGTTTAGGAAGATCAGCAGCATTGGGATGGAGTGCAACTTATGCACTCAAAGCCTGTAGTAGGTTTTCCTCTTCTTCATCTGTTAAATTATCCTTTGAAAATACTCGCGGTTTAGAATCAGCAAGCGTTATCGGAACGGATGCTTACCACTTTCTCAAAGATGTAGGTAAAACATTTTCCGGCAGGACTCTACGATTAATTACAGAAGATGTACCCAGTGCCCAAGTCGCTTGGGAATTAGTTCAAGAAGAATTTATGCCCCTAACGGGAATCAAAGTGCAATGGGAGCTATTACCCCTCGAACGTGTTTTGGGACGGATCGAGCAAGACATTGCTAGAGAAACCGGAATCTACGACATCATGTATTGCGATCGAGATTGGGTCGGTCGTTTTGCTAATGTTGCGGTCAAACCCAAATCGTTGCTAGAGAACAGTGAGCTACAATATCCCAACTACAATTTTGAGGATTTTTTCCACTCTTTGGTTGCTAATATGGCTTCTTATAAAGGACAGTTGGTAGCAATCCCCTATGACATCCCTATCTTTATCATGTTCTACCGCCGAGATATTTTTGAAGAATTGGGCTTGTCCGTCCCGAGAACAATGACAGAATACTTGGCAACAGCACAAGTCATTAACGAAGCAAAAAAACCTCAAGTTTATGGAACAGCAGGACAGTGGAAGGTAGGGCATAATAGCTTGCTTTGCAATATGACTGCTTGGCTATGGTCTCATGGCGGGTCGTTTTATCATGCGGATGGAACGCCAGCCATTAACGATGAACAGGCGATCGCGGGAATGGAATATTTATTAGCTCAACGACAATATTCTCCTCCCGAAGCATTAACCTGGGACTGGTATGGGGAAGCAGAAGCCTTTCGCCAAGGTCGGGTAGCTATGTTGATCTCTTGGGGAGAGTGGTTTCCATGGTTTGAAGCATCGCCGATGTCTCAAGTGTCAGGACGAGTCGCAACCGTCCCATGTCCCCAAGAAATTGCTCTGCGTTCTCCCAGCGAATGTGCTTTTGGGGAAGTTCCGGGCATCAGTCATTGTGGGGGAAGCAGTTTGTTACTCTCTCGCTATAGCAAGCAACAAGAAGCAGCATGGGTGTTTCTGCAATGGCTCACAAGCGCAGACACGACGACCAGGGTAGCCATATTGAGCAACACCAACGGCGTTCGTCGCAGCACCTATAGAGATTCTCGATTGAGAGTTGGGTTTGGAGCGCAACCTAATGTTGTTAAGTATTTCGATGTGACTCTAGATGCTATTGAAAATCGTATGGGAGTCGAACCCCACCTTCCTAATTGGATCGAACTTGGTTTCAATCTATTTCCCGTGGAACTTGGAAAATTAATGACCAATCAACAGAGCATTAAAACTACTTTGGACAATATGGCGCAAGCGGCAGCCCAAGCAGCAGAGACCCTATAATCGAGCTCTTACAAAAGTTTTAATTAAATCAATGTAAGACATAAAATAAACAATTTTTTTCCCCTATTCCCTATTCCCTGACTAATGAAACTTATCCCTCGAAATATTCGTCCTCTCAAATACTTCTTGAAGCATTACAGCTTACGCTATCAATTGTTAGGCTTATTTTGCTTTATTTCTCTGACTCCTCTTGCCGGCTTTGTTTGGTGGAATCACCAAACCACGCGAACGGCTTTGATCAAATCGGGTAATCAATCCCTCAATGCTGCTGCTTCTCAAACTGTAGCAACCATTGATGCGTTCGTTCGTGCCAATTTAATGGCAATTATTACCGAAGCGCAACAAGAAACCCTTGCCTCCTATTTGAAAGCTGCACCTAACACTTCTCCTGACCTGAAATATCCAGCACTCAACACCCTAAATACCTTGATTGCCAAAGATAAAATCTTTTTAGTGTCTTCGGCTCTTCTTGATACCAATGGGCAGAATTTGCTTGATACCCACTTTTCTCAAATCGGACAAGATGAATCAGAGCGCGACTATTTCCAAGTTACTCTAGCAACAGGAGAACCTTTTGTATCCAACGTAGAATTTTCTGAACTTGATGGCCAGCCTTACTTGTATTTCAGTCAGTCAGTTCGCGATCGCGAAACTGGAAGAGTAGTTGGAGTGTTACGCAGTCAGTATAGCGCAACCAAACTCCAACATATCGTCTTGGAAAATAATAATTTAGCTGGTTCTTTTTCCTTTCCCATTCTGCTAGACGATCGAAATTTACGGTTGGCGCAAGGATATAGAGATGATGGCAACCTACCGGAAGAACTTCTCTTCCAATTTCTTGCTCCTCCAGAACCCAAAACTATTCAGGAGTTACAGGCAATTTATCGCTTGCCTGCTTCCATTTCTACTAATAACGCAACTAAACTTACCCAATTTGATGAATTTGCTGGGAATTTTAGCCCTGATCGCCCTTACTTTGATACTATTCTTTCTGAAGAAAAGAAAATAAGATATGCTGGAGCGCTAGAACGTAGTCAAACCATATCTTGGAAGGTTGCTTATTTACGACCGAAATCTGTTTTTCTCGAACCAATCAAGATTCAAACCCGAAATAACCTCCTCCTAGCTTTTGGGACAACAATTGCAGCAATTGGTGTGGGATTTGGTATGGCAAATGTTATTTCTTCTCCCATTGGGAGTTTGACAGCGATTGCCAGACAAGTTGCTGATGGTAATTTAAACGCTCGTGCAGACATCGGATATGGGAATGAAATTGGCGAACTGGCTGGTACTTTTAATACCATGACACACCAACTTAAGGAATCTATAGAATTACTGGAACAACGAGTACAAGAGCGAACGGCCGAACTAGAAGAACGAACTGTCGAGCTTAGATGTGCTAAAGAAAAAGCAGAAGTGGCTAACCAAGCTAAGAGCGAATTCCTTGCCAATATGAGTCACGAGTTACGCACCCCCCTCAATGGCATTCTCGGCTATGCACAGGTATTGAAGCGATCGCCAGCTTTACCCGAAAAAGAAAAAGAGCAAGTCCAAATTATGCACAAATGTGGCAACCATTTGCTGGGCATGATTAATGACATCTTAGATTTAGCCAAGATTGAAGCGGGCAAACTCGACCTGATTCCGAAATCAGTTCATCTAGCCTCCTGTTTACAGGGGGTAGTGGAAGCCTCCAGAGTCCGTGCAGCCCAAAAAGGTTTAGAATTTGTCTATCAGGTTGAATCAGGATTACCCGAGGGAGTTGAAGTGGATGAAAAGCGACTGCGGCAGGTGTTATTCAATTTATTAGGCAATGCCATTAAATTTACTAACCACGGCACCGTAACCTTGCAAGTATGGGCTGCTGCTGCCCTTGATTCAGATCGTCATTGCCTGGGATTTGTGGTGAGGGACACTGGAGTGGGCATTGCCCCAGCAAATCTGAAACGGCTGTTTGAGGCTTTTATGCAAGTAGGCGATCGCCGAAAGCAGTCGGAAGGCACAGGGTTAGGCTTGGCCATCAGTTATCGGATTGTGCAATTGATGGGGTCGGACATTGAAGTACAAAGTGAAGTTGGTAAAGGCAGTCAATTTAGCTTTGAGATCGTCGTGCCCTTAGCCACTGAGTGGGAGATGCCCCCAACTAAGCTACAGAACCACACCATTGTTGGCTATACTGGAGAGAGACGGCGACTGTTGTTAGTAGATGACCGTTGGGAAAATCGCAGCGTTTTAGTAAATCTATTAGCCCCTATTGGCTTTGAAATGGTGGAAACGGAGGATGGTCAACAAGCACTGGAAAAGCTGCAACAGCAGCCCTTTGATTTAGCGATTACCGATTTAGCTATGCCGGTGATGGATGGGTTCGAACTACTACGGCAGGTGCAGCAGTGCCCAAAGCTGCAACCTCAAAAAATTATTGTCTCTTCTGCTTATGTGTCGAAGCCAGACCAAGAACTGGCTCTGAAGGCCGGAGCGAATGCGTTCCTACCCAAACCCATTAATGCTGAAAAACTATTCCAGCTTTTAGCCGACGAGTTAGAGTTGGAGTGGGAATATGCTGAGGATGATTTGCTTGAGGGAACTACCTCTGAGGCAGAGATAGGGATAACAATACCACCTATAAAACAACTGCGAGCAGTGTATGAAGCTGCTGAAGCAGGAGACTTTCGTCGCGTTCGGCGAGAGTTGGAAAGGTTAATGGCAGATGAACCGGAATATGAAGGATTTGTGTCACCGCTGTTGACATTAGCAAAAAAACTCAAAACCAACGAAATTAAGACAATACTGGTCCAGTATGTGTAGATGGAATCGTTGATCCAGCCATGATAGATAGGGCTATGGTGACTGAAATCTATTTCCCTTTTTTGCAATAACTGAATAGTATGTGATATTAAATCAGCCTTAGTAAAAGGGTGTTTTTTAAAGTTACAGCCATTGGTATCATGTCCGGTAGCATCGGTATTGTAAAAGGGTAAGAATTGAGAATTGAGAATTCAGAATTTAGAAATTTGCTTTGTCAGGTGGGATGAGTTTTTGTTTGGCGAGGGTGGTTGCCGAATTTTGGTTTCTGTTGCGCCAGAAAATCAGATGATTTGGGAATCATATCTTCAGGAAAATTTGACTGATTTTTGGCAGAAAATTGGTCTGGTGGGTAATGCTGAAAATAATTTGCAAATTTTACTAAAAAAGGGTGTGTCTTTGATTAATGTAGATATGGGAGAAATGAGCGATCGCTTTCAAAATGCTATTGAGAGACGTTTGAGTTTTTAGCTTGAAGTTGCAAGTAGAATAGATGATCGGCATTTAGCTAGAGTCAAAACTATTACCTAGGGCTTGCTGATTAAATCCAAGGATTTGAAATAATATCGTGTCCGGATAATCAGTGAAAGCTCGTAGTAGGGCTTTAGCCCTACTACAAGCTTTACATAACTACTACAAGCTTTACATAAATATATACATATTGTCTCGGATATGACATAATGAATTTAAAGCAATATTATGAGTCAGGGTAAAAACAAGTGCAGTGTAAGGATAATATTAAATTCCCAATTATAACAATACGATTATGATAACTCTAAATGGCTACTACATAACTGAAATACTCTACCAAGGTACAAGAACTGAAGTTTATCGTGGGACACGCAACAGTGACAATCAACCTGTGATTATTAAAGTCTTGCGTAATCAATCCCCCAAATTTAATGAATTGGTACAATTTCATAACCAATATGTACTAACTCGCCATTTAGAACACCCCACTATTGTGCAACCTCTGGCTCTAGAACGTTATGGTAATGGTTATGCCTTAGTCATGCCCGATGATGGAGCTATTGCCCTCCCAGATTATTGGTATAGGGGGGTGAAAATGCTGGAATCAGAATCAGAGCAAAGCCTCAGCGAATTTCTCAAAATTGCCATTCAACTAGCAGAATCTCTGCATTATCTCAACCAAAAGCGTATCATCCACAAAGATATTAAACCAGCCAATATCCTGATTAATACGGAAACTAAACAAGTTCAATTAATTGATTTTAGCATCGCTAGTTTGTTGCCAAAAGAACAACAGGAACTTACCAACCCCAATGTGCTGGAGGGAACTCTGGCCTATATCTCCCCAGAACAAACAGGAAGGATGAACCGGGGAATTGATTATCGTAGCGACTTTTATTCTTTGGGAGTGACATTTTTTGAACTACTGATAGGTGAGCTGCCCTTTACCACCGATGATGCAATGGAGTTAGTACATTGTCATATTGCTAAAATGCCAATTTTAGGGAGTAGGGAACAGTGGTGCGACCCCACGTCGGCGACAGATGCAGGGGGTCAGATCCAACTTCGGAGTAAGATGCAAGGGGACGGGGAAGAAAAAAAAGAGGTTTGTGTGCCACCAATCCCCCAGATGGTAATCGAAATTGTCATGAAGTTGATGGCGAAAAATGCAGAAGAGCGTTATCAAAGTGCATTGGGTTTGAAATACGATTTACAAAAATGTCTGGAACAATGGGAAAGTACAGGAGAAATATCTCAGTTTGCATTAGGAGAAAGGGATTTAAGCGATCGCTTTCTGATGCCGGAAAAGCTCTACGGACGGGAAAAGGAAGTTGCAATATTGCTAGCAGCTTTTGAGCGCATCGGCAATGGCAGATCAGAAATGATGTTAGTGGCAGGATTTTCGGGGATTGGGAAAACAGCAATAGTGAATGAAGTTCACAAACCAATTACCCGTCAGCAGGGATATTTCATCAAAGGTAAATTTGACCAGTTTAATCGCAACCTTCCCTTTTCGGCATTTGTGCAAGCATTTCGTGACTTGATGGGACAGTTGCTGAGTGAAAGTGATGCCCAACTAGAAAGATGGGGAACCAAAATTCTAGCTGCAGTGGGGGAAAACGGGCAAGTAATAGTGGAGGTGATACCCGAACTAGAGCAAATTATTGGACAACAACCACCAGTTTCTCAACTGTCTGGAAGTGCAGCCCAAAATCGCTTCAACTTACTATTTCCCAAATTTATCCAAGTCTTCACCACCAAAAAACATCCCTTGGTAATGTTTCTAGATGACTTGCAATGGGCCGATTCAGCTTCCCTGAACTTGCTGCAATTATTAATGAGTAAAGTGAGTTCTAAATACTTACTAATTCTGGGAGCATATAGAGACAATGAGGTATTTCCAGCACATCCGTTAATGCTGACCCTGGAACAGATTCATAAAGCAGGAGCAGTAGTCAATACCATTACCCTAGAACCTTTAGGGGAAATGACGGTGAATCATTTGGTGGCAGATACTTTGAGTTGTCGTGAGCAACTTGCTCAACCCCTGACAAGGTTAGTGTATCAAAAAACCCAAGGTAATCCCTTTTTTACCACCCAGTTTCTCAAAGCACTCTACGAAGATGGTTGGATTGAGTTCCAGACACAAATAGGTTACTGGCAATGCAATATGGCAGTTGTACAGCAGTTGGCGTTGACAGATGATGTGGTGGAGTTCATGGCATTACAGTTACAAAAACTCTCGCTAGAGATCCAGGAGGTGTTGAAATTAGCAGCTTGTATTGGCAACAAATTTGATTTAGGGACTCTGGCCATAGTTTCAGAACAATCACTGGCAGATATAGCCCCTGCTTTGTGGAAAGCTTTACAAGAAGGATTGATTCTGCCCCAAGGTCAAGTGTATAAATTGTATATCGAACAAATAACTCCAATGGCTGATGGCATTTGCCAGACAGCGACTTACAAGTTTTTGCACGACCGCGTTCAGCAAGCAGCTTATTCTTTAATTCCTGAAGATCAAAAGCAGATAACCCACTTGCAGATTGGTCAATTGTTGTTACACAACACCTCAAAAACTGAAAGGGAGGAGCGAATTTTTGAGATTGTCAACCAATTAAATATGGGGATGGATCTGATTGCCGAACCAGAGCAGAGAAGTGAACTGGCTCAGTTAAACCTAATTGCTGGACGCAAAGCCAAGGTTGCTAATGCTTATGCTGCATCTTTCGAGTATTTCAGGGTGGGGATAAAGCTGTTAGCATCTGATAGTTGGGTTCATTCATACCATCTCACTCTAGCTTTGTATGAGTCTGCTGCTGAGGCTGCTTATCTAAGCAATAATTTTGAGGAGATGGAGCAATTAATTGAAGTAGTATTACAACAAACTCCAACATTGCTAGATCGGATCAAAGTCTATGATGTGAAAATTCAGGGTTATGGAACCCAGAACAAATTTATGAGAGCTGTATCTAATGCTCTCACAGTCCTCAAAGACCTAGGATTCCCTTTGCCAGAATCCCCCATTCAGTCAGATATTCAGCAAGCATTAGAAAAAACCAAAACTTTGTTGACTGACAAAGGGCCTAGTGAATTAATGGCTTTACCAGAAATGGAGATGCCTGAATCCCAAGCAGCTATGCAAATTTTATCGAGTATTATCCCTATTGCCTATCAAATTTCTCCTCCCTTGTTTGTTCTGAGTGTTTTGAAACAAGTAGATTTATCAGTGCAATATGGTAATACTGACCTATCTACTTATGCTTATGCGTGTTATGGCTGCATTTTGTGCAGTATGACAGGAGAAATTGAGGAAGGGTTTGATTTTGGCCAACTGAGTTTAACCTTATTAGAAAAATTCCCAGCCAAAGAACTAAAAGCTAAGTCTTTCTATGCTGTCAGCGCCATCATCACTCATTGGCAGGAGTATATTGGTTCAACCTTAAAATCTCTGTTGGACTGTTATACTTACGCTCTAGAAAGTGGAGATTTATTTCACACTGCTTGGGCAATTTATATGTACGGCTACCATTCTTATTTTATTGGCAGAGAATTGTCAGAATTGGAGCAAGAAATGGCAAGCCATAGCGAACAATTGGGTCAAATTCGACAAGAATCTGTAAAACAAGTTAATAACATTTGCCGTCAGGCAGCTTTAAACTTGATGGGCATGAGCGATCGCCCTGTGGAATTGCGTGGAAGTGCCTATGATGACCAAATCATGCTGCCACAGGCTCAAGAAGACAACAATCACACTGTAATATGTAAATACTATATTCAAAAGTTGATTCTCTCCTATTTGTTTGGTGATGAGCTAGCAGCAATGGAGGCTACTAAATTAGTAGAGCCGTATTTAAGTGCAGTTGTTGGTTATGTGGATGTTCCCTTATACCATTTTTATGATTCTCTGGTGAGACTATCGGTATTTCTTAAGATTGATGAATCTGAACAAGAAGGTATTCTTGAGCGAGTGATAGTGAATCAAGAAAAAATGGAAGAATGGGCAGCTCATGCTCGCAGTAACTATTTGCACAAATTTGAGCTGGTGGAGGCAGAACGTCACCAGATATTGGGGAATAAGGCAGAAGCACTAGAATACTATGATCGCGCCATAGCCAAAGCTCAGGAAAATAACTACATCCAAGAAGAAGCTCTTGCCAACGAACTAGCAGGGAAATTTTATCTGAATTGGGGTAAGGAAAAAGTAGCTGCAGGGTACATCCAGGAAGCTTACTACTGCTACGCCCGTTGGGGAGCCAAAGCTAAAGTTAAGCAACTTGAACAAACCTATCCTCAACTTCTGAGCCCCATTCTCCAACAAGTTGAATCCAGTAGTTTTAATACTACCACTATCCACAACATCTCCCAGAGAAACCTTCTTACAGTTAGCACGACAACTTCCTTGCTAGACTTCACATCTGCTATCAAAGCCTCCCAAGCTATTTCCGAGGAAATCGAACTTGATGCCTTGCTCTCTAAATTGATGCAGATAATTATTGAAAATGCTGGAGCTGACACAAGCGCTCTAATTTTAAACAACTCTGGTACTTGGGAAATTGCTGCCTTTTGCGAGGGCGATAATTGTCGTCTATTGAATATCCCCCTAGACCAAACCAAGATCCTACCAAAAAGCATGATTAATAAGGTCAAACGAACTCGACAAAAGGTATTGATTAATCATTTCAACAACTCTAATATCAACCTTAGCGATCCATATTTTATCAAACAAACACCAAAAAGTCTCTACTGCACCCCAATGCTCAACCAAGGAAAACTAATTGGTATTCTTTACTTGGAAAACCATCTAAGTACGGGAGCTTTCACCCCAGATCGCATTGAAGTGCTAAATCTTCTGAGTGCTAAAGCAGCCATTTCTATCCAAAATGCACTACTTTATCGTCGTTTAGAAGACTACAGTCATAACCTTGAAGCCCAAGTTGAAATCAGAACCCAAGAACTCCAAGAAAATAACCAACAATTACAACAAACTCTCGAACAATTACAGAGTACCGTCCAACAATTGCAGCATACCCAAGCTCAATTAATTCAAACTGAAAAAATGTCTTCTTTGGGGCAAATGGTGGCGGGAATTACTCACGAAATTAACAACCCAATCACTTTTATCGCTGGGAATATTACTCACGCTCAAGAATATTTCCAAGATTTAGTTGATCTGATAGACCTTTACACAGAGAACTTTCCTCAGTCAAATCCAGCAATACAAGAAAAATTGGCAGAGATTGACCTAGAATTCTTGTATGAAGATTTAAAACACTTGTTCAGTTCAATGCAAAATGGAAGTGACCGCATTAGTAAGATTATTTTGGGTTTGCGCAACTTCTCTCGCCTAGACGAATCAGAGAGTAAGGAGGTAGATATTCACGAAGGTTTAGATAATACTTTAATGATCGTGCAACATCGCTTTCAAGCAAAAGGAAATTGTCGAGAGATTAGCATTGTTAAAAACTACGGAAAACTTCCCCTAGTTCACTGTTACCCTAGTCAACTAAATCAAGTCTTTTGGCAGATTATTACTAATGCAATCGATGCTTTAAGAACCCCAGAAAGTTCCGCCAATCCTGAAATCAGGATAATTAGTGAGACACAAAACGACAAAACCGTGAGGATTTCTATTGCTGATAACGGGCCAGGAATGAGCGAACAAGTGCGCCAAAAAATATTTGATCCCTTTTTCACTACTAAACCAGTTGGTGAAGGAACAGGACTAGGGTTATCAACAAGTTATCAAATTATTACTAAACAACATCATGGAAAGTTATATTGTATTTCTCAACTAGGAAAAAGTACCGAGTTCGCGATTGAAATTCCCGTTTTGCTAGATTAGTCTATATTACAGCACTTTTTAGGATGGTGAGGTACAGTTTATTAATTCTCTGTTGCCTGTTGCCTGTTGCTTGTTACTTGTTGCCTGTTGCCTGTTACTTGTTGCTTGTTGCCTGTTGTTTGTTGCCTGTTGCCTAAAGTCCTAAAATTTTGTACCTCATCAACTCCAAAACTGCTGTATATCCTGTAGCATGGAAATTTAAAAACTAAACACACAATATTAAACTATAAATTATAATTATAACAAACACGATTATGATAACTCTAAGTGGCTATTACATAACTGAAATACTCTACCAAGGGGCAAGAACTGAAGTGTACCGAGGGACACGCAACAGTGACAACCAACCTGTAATTATCAAAGTCTTGCGCAATCAATCCCCGAAATTTAATGAATTGGTACAATTTCATAACCAATATATACTAACTCGCCATTTAGAACACCCCACTATTGTGCCACCTCTGGCTCTGGAACGTTACGGTAATGGTTATGCTTTAGTCATGCCCGATGATGGAGCGATCGCCCTCCCGGATTATTGGCATGGGGGTGTGAAAATTCTGGAATCCCATTCAGAGCAAAATCTCAGTCAATTGATCAAAATTGCCATTCAACTAGCAGAATCTCTCCATTATCTTAACCAAAAGCGTATTATCCACAAAGATATTAAACCAGCCAATATCCTGATTAATACGGAAACTAAACAAGTTCAATTAATTGATTTTAGTATCGCTAGTTTATTGCCAAAAGAACAACAGGCATTGCTCAACCCCAATGTGCTGGAGGGAACTCTGGCCTACATCTCTCCAGAACAAACAGGAAGGATGAATAGGGGAATTGATTATCGCACCGACTTTTATTCTCTGGGTGTGACCTTTTTTGAACTACTCACAGGTGAGTTACCCTTTACCACCGATGATCCAATGGAGTTAGTGCATTGTCATATTGCCAAAATGCCAATGTTAGGAAATAGGGAGCAGGGAACACAAATACCCCAGATAGTAATTGATATTATAATGAAGTTGATGGCGAAAAATGCAGAAGAGCGTTATCAAAGTGCATTGGGTTTGAAGCATGATTTAGAAAAATGTTTACAAAAATGGGAAAATTCAGGAGAAATAGCTAACTTCTCGTTAGGAGAGAGAGATGTGAGCGATCGCTTCCTGATACCCGAAAAACTCTATGGACGAGAAACAGAAGTTGCCACATTGCTAGCAGCTTTTGATTGTGTCGCCAATGGCACATCAGAAATGATGTTAGTGGCAGGTTTTTCAGGAATTGGGAAAACAGCGATAGTAAATGAAGTCCACAAGCCAATTACTCGTCAGCAAGGATATTTCATCAAAGGCAAATTTGACCAGTTTAATCGCAATATTCCCCTGTCTGCTTTTGTGCAAGCTTTTCGGGATTTGATGGGACAATTGCTGAGTGAAAGCGATGTCCAACTAGAAAGATGGCGAACCAAAATTATGGCTGCAGTGGGGGAAAACGGGCAAGTAATGGTGGAGGTGATACCGGAACTAGAGCAAATCATTGGACAACAACCGCCAGTGCCGGAACTGTCTGGAAGTGCAGCCCAAAATCGCTTTAAATTACTATTTGAAAAATTCATCCAAGTGTTCACCACAAAAGAACACCCCTTGGTGATATTTCTAGATGACTTACAATGGGCAGATTCAGCTTCCTTGAACTTGCTGCAATTATTGATGAGTGAAGTGGGTTCTAAATATTTACTGATTTTGGGAGCATATAGAGACAATGAGGTATTTCCAGCACATCCATTAATGTTGACCTTGGAACAGATTCACAAAATAGGAGCAGTATTCTATACAATTACTTTGAAACCTTTGGAGCAAGTAACGGTGAATCACTTACTGGCAGATACCTTGAATTGTAGCAAGGAACTAGCTCAACCTCTGACTAGGTTAGTGTATCAAAAAACTAAAGGTAATCCCTTTTTTACTACCCAGTTTTTCAAAGCCTTACATGAGGATGGTTGGATTGAGTTTCAGCCAGAACAAGGTTACTGGCAATGCGATCTGGGAGCAGTGCAGCAGTTAGCTCTGACAGATGATGTGGTAGAATTCATGGCATTGCAGTTGCAGAAACTGTCGTTGGAGACGCAAGGGGTTTTAAAATTAGCGGCTTGTATTGGTAACCAATTTGATTTAGGTACTCTGGCCATAGTTTCAGAACAATCACAAATAGATACGGCGACAGCTTTGTGGTCAGCTTTACAGGAAGGATTAATTCTGCCACAAACTCAAGTGTATAAATTTTATATAGACCAAGATAGAAATACTAGCAAGGGAAAAAATGTCGGCTATCGGTTTCTGCACGATCGCGTCCAACAAGCCGCCTATTCTCTGATTCCTGATAACCAAAAACAAGCAACTCATCTGAAAATAGGTCAACTATTACTCCAGAAAATACCAGCAACAGAGCAAGAACAAAAAATCTTTGATATTGTTAACCAATTAAATTATGGTATTCAACTAATTACAGAATCTACAGAACGGGAAGAACTTGCTAGGTTGAATTTATCTGCAGGCTCAAAAGCAAGATTATCTAATGCTTACACTGCTGCAACCGAATATGTGGCTATTGGAATTCAATTATTAAAAGCAGATTGTTGGCAGAGTCAGTATCAGTTGGTAGTAGAATTGCACAACCTGGGAGCAGAAGCAGCTTATTTGGGTGGAAATTTTGAATTGATGGGGGAATTTATTCAAAAAGTATTAGATAGGGTGGAAAATCCCTTGGATAAAATCAAAGTTTATGAAGTACAAATTCAAGCCTATGGTTCACAAAATCAAGCATTAGAGGCAGTTAAACTGGGAAGAGAAGTTTTGAAATTATTGGGGATCGAATTCCCTGAAAATGTTAGCAATTCTGATATACAGGCTGAACTAGAGCAAACTGCCTCTCTTTATATAGATAGATCTATTGAAGGTTTAGTGAATCTGCCTGTGATGACGGATCAAAAAGTTTTGGCAGCAATGAAAATTTTATCGAACATTACGACTTTTGCATTTCAAGCAGATCCCAACCTATACATTTTACTGCCACCGACGCAAGTGAGTCTGTCGATTAAATATGGTAATTCTGAGCAGTCACCATTTGGTTATATGGGCTATGGAATTATTCTCGGCGCATTAGTGGAAGATATTGATTCTGGCTATAGATTCGGTCAATTAGCCCTTGAGGTTTTAAGTCAATTTGACAGCCAAGAAATGACTTCAAAAGTGATGAACGGATTTGACTGTCTCGTTCGGCATTGGAAGAAACATACTCAAGAAACTGTAGAATCGCTGTGGAAGTCTTATTCAATTGGGTTAGAAACAGGAGATTTAGAATTTGCAGGTATGAACCTCCGTTACTACAGTACTCATCTATATTTCTTAGGTCGAGATCTGAAGAGCTTAGTAGCAGAGATGGCCACCCATACCCAAGCATTTGAGCAAATCAAGCAATACAGGTATGTTCAACACAATCAAATTCAAATGCAGAGAGCTTTAAATTTATTGGGAGAAGTTGATGATGTCTGTTGCTTGAAAGGTGAAGCCTGTGATGAAGAGACCTTACTACCCCTAATTATTAATGATGGATTTGCACTGATCGAATTTTATTTTACTAAGCTTCAACTCAATTATTTGTTTGGCAAATATGAACTGGCTCAGGAATACGCAGGCCAAGTAGATCGTTACGCTTCTGGTGGTCTATCAATGGTGATTTCTCGACAATGCAATTTTTACAAGTCTCTGGTAAACCTTGGTATATTTTTAGAGGTGGATAAAGAAAGACAAACACAACTTCTCAATCAAGTTACAGATAACCAAGAAAAAATGCAAAAATGGGCACAACATTGTCCCATGAATGTTTTACACCTCTACTATTTAGTAGAAGCGGAAAAATGTCGGGTTTTAGGTAATAATTATGAAGCAGGAGATTTTTACGACCTTGCCATAGGTAAAGCTAAGGAAAATGACTATATTCAAGAAGAAGCTATTGCTAATGAACTAGCAGGCAAATTCTATCTTAACTGGGGCAAAGAAAAAGTTGCTGCTGGTTATATGCAGGAAGCTTACTACTGCTACGCCCATTGGGGAGCCAAAGCTAAAAATTCGGACTTAGAAAAATGCTATCCTCAATTACTCAAACCCATTCTGCAACAGCAACAATTTACTCTCAATCCCTTAGAAACTATAGAAGAAAACACTTTTCTTGATACATTTGCATCTCTTCACAGTTCTACTACCACTACCAGTATTTCCGATGCCTTAGATTTTGCTTCTATTCTTAAAGCTGCTCAAACTATTTCCAGTAACATCGAATTAGATCGACTCATTACCAGTCTGACCAAAATTATTCTGGAAAACTCTGGTGCAAAAAAATGTGCACTAATTCTTCCTGAAAATGAAACTTGGCAAGTTAAAGCAATTACTTTTATTAATCATCAAGAAACTTCCCCAGAACAAATACAAACGATCCTTACATCACAATCAATAGATACTTGCGAAGATATTCCGATAAAAATTATTAACTACGTCAAGAATACCCAAGAAAGAATAGTCATAGATAATTGTCAAACAGATATTCCTGGAATGATTGGGAAATATATGCTCGAATATCAACCCCAGAGTATTTTATGTACGCCAATTATTAATCAAGGCCATTTAGTAGCTATTTTCTATTTAGAAAATCAACTCACAAGCGGTGTATTTACCAAACAACGCCTACAAGTTATCAATCTACTTTCTTCCCAAGCGGCAATCTCTCTAGAAAATGCTCGACTTTATCAACAAGCTCAACAAGCATTAAAAGATTTACAACAAGCACAATTAAAAATTGTTCAAAGCGAAAAAATGTCAGCATTGGGTAATTTAGTTGCTGGTGTAGCACATGAAATGAATAATCCTCTCGGCTTCATTTTAGCTACTCTCGAGCAAACTAAACCCGCCCTTATAGACATTATCGAACACCTACAACTATATCAAAAAACTTTATCCCAACCCAGTAAAGAAATTATTACACACGCAGAAGAAATCGAGTTGGATTATAACCTAGAAGATTTACCTAAGATGATAGATTCAATGATCATGGCTGCCAACAGATTGAAAAATATTAGTGTCAGTTTAAGAACTTTCTCCCGTGCTGATAAATATCATAAAGTCAAGTTCAACATTCATAATGGGCTAGATAGTACTATTTTAATTCTTAAACATCGTCTTAAAGCTAACACACAACGTCCAGCAATTGAAGTTATCACTGATTATGGTGATTTACCACAAGTTGATTGTTTTCCTGGTCAGTTAAATCAAGTATTTATGAATATTTTAGCAAATGCCATTGATGCTTTAGATGATTCTAATGACGGGCGTAGCTTCCAGGAGATTAAAGCAAATCCCAATAAAATTATTATTAAAACAATAACTGAAAATGAGCAAGTGAAAATATCAATTAGTGATAATGGAAAAGGGATTAGTCCAGAGGTGAAAACACGAATTTTTGACCATTTATTTACTACTAAAGAAGTCGGTAAAGGTACTGGTTTGGGATTAGCGATCGCTAAACAAATTATTGAAGAAAAACATGAAGGTTGCCTAGAAGTAGAGTCGGAGTTGGGTAAAGGTACGTCCTTTTATATCCAATTGCCAATAATTACTTGAACAACCTTATTACCAGTTGGTTAAGGAACAGGACTAGTAACGCTACGCGGAAGTCAGAATTCAGAATTAAACCCACCCCTGCCCCTCCCAGGAGGGGAAGTCAGAAGTTTTGATTGGTAAGGCTTTGAGTATTTTGCCACTGGTCACTTATTTCCGTCATCCTGCACTAGGGTTATTAAATTATTATATAATGTCCGGATAATTAGTGATAAAAAAGTTTTTGTTTGTAGTAGGGCTTTAACCCGATAAATACCTATCTTAGGGCTAAAGCCCTACTACGAGCTTTAATTATCACTGTTCAACCGGATATGATATTACTGAGCAACATCATGGAAAGTTATATTGTATTTCTCAACCAGGAAAAAGTACCGAGTTCGCGATTGAAATTCCCGTGTTGCTAGATTATATCAAATCCGGTAGTATCGGTTAAAAAAGTAGAGAAACAGGGTTTGTATCAAATGCCCTACAATATTAACATTTACCTTACACAAACCCGGTTTCTTATTACTCCGAAGCAAGCGGATTTGATATTAGGGGTTTATATTATGTCCGGTAGCATGGAGAGTTAAAAACTAAACACACAATATTAAACTATAAATTATAATTATAACAAAAACGATTATGATAACTCTAAGCGGCTACTACATAACTGAAATACTCTACCAAGGGACAAGAACTGAAGTGTACCGAGGGATACGCAACAGTGACAACCAACCTGTAATTATCAAAGTCTTGCGCAATCAATCCCCCAAATTTAATGAACTGCTACAATTTCATAACCAATATATACTAACTCGCCATCTAGAACACCCCACTATTGTGCAACCTCTGGCTCTGGAACGTTATGGTAATGCGTATGCCTTAGTCATGCCCGATGATGGAGCTATCGCCCTCCCGGATTATTGGTATAGGGGGGTGAAAATTCTGGAATCAGACTCAGAGCAAAGCCTCAGCAAATTTCTCAAAATTGCCATTCAACTAGCAGAATCTCTGCATTATCTCAACCAAAAGCGTATCATCCACAAAGATATTAAACCAGCCAATATCCTGATTAATACGGAAACTAAACAAGTTCAATTAATTGATTTTAGCATCGCTAGTTTGTTGCCAAAAGAACAACAGGAACTTACCAACCCCAATGTGCTGGAGGGAACTCTGGCCTATATCTCCCCAGAACAAACAGGAAGGATGAACCGGGGAATTGATTATCGTAGCGACTTTTATTCTTTGGGAGTGACATTTTTTGAACTACTGATAGGTGAGCTGCCCTTTACCACCGATGATGCAATGGAGTTAGTGCATTGTCATATTGCTAAAATGCCAATTTTAGAGAGTAGGGAGCGGGGAGTAGGGAGTAGGGAACAGGGAATAGGCAACAGGCAACAGGTAACAGGGAATAGTGGACCAAGGAATGGGGTTTCTGGAAGACAAATACCTCAGATGCTAATCGATATTGTAATGAAGTTGATGGCGAAAAATGCAGAAGAGCGTTATCAAAGTGCATTAGGTTTAAAGCACGATCTAGAAAAATGTCTGGAACAATGGGAAACCAAAGGGGAAATTGCTCAGTTTGAATTGGGAGAACGAGATTTGAGTGATCGCTTCCTCATCCCGGAAAAGCTATACGGACGGGGAAAGGAAGTTGAACAGTTGTTAGCTGCTTTTGAGCGAGTCTCTCAAGCAGGAGAGGAAAAGAATTTTAACGCAGAAATGATGCTAGTGGCAGGCTTTTCCGGGATTGGTAAAACTGCTGTTGTTAATGAAGTTCACAAACCAATTACTCATCAACATGGTTACTTTATCAAAGGTAAATTTGACCAATTTAATCGCAACCTTCCCTTTTCGGCATTTGTGCAAGCACTGCGAGATTTAATGGAACAACTCTTGTCTGAATCTGATGCCCAACTTGCTACATGGAGAACCAAGATTTTGGCAGCCGTTGGAGAGAACGGACAAGTATTAATTGAGGTAATTCCAGAACTAGAGCAGGTAATTGGTAAACAACCTACTGCACCAGAACTCTCAGGAATGGCAGTACAAAATCGTTTTAACTTATTATTCCAAAAATTTATTGAAGTCTTTACCGATCAAACACATCCCCTAGTAATTTTCTTGGACGATCTACAGTGGGCAGATGCAGCTTCTCTCAAGCTGATTAAGGTGTTGATGGAGGATAAGAGTTATCTGCTACTGTTGGGAGCTTATCGAGATAATGAAGTTTCACCAGTACACCCATTTATTGTTGCGGTGGAAGAGTTGAAACAATTGGGCAAAACAGTTAATACTATTACCCTGAAGCCTCTCGCTTTTCCAGACATGAATCAATTAGTAGCTGATACTTTACATTGTGCGACTGAGCGATCGGAACCACTTACTGAATTGATTAATCGGAAAACTAAAGGGAATCCTTTTTTTACAACTCAGTTTCTCAAAGGATTACATGAGGATGGATACATTACTTTTAATCAAAACCAAGGGTATTGGCAATGCGATATTATCCAAATTAATGACCTTTCTCTCACCGATGATGTGGTAGAGTTTATGTCCCAAAAGTTGCTGAAGTTACCCAAGGAAACCCAACAGGTACTCAAATTGGCC
Source organism: Dapis purpurea BLCC-M126 (assembly GCF_050015975.1). NCBI lineage: Bacteria > Bacillati > Cyanobacteriota > Cyanophyceae > Oscillatoriales > Microcoleaceae > Dapis > Dapis purpurea. The sequence continues at coordinate 34,194 of NZ_JBNHER010000234.1, forward strand.
GCTTGTATTGGCAACCAGTTTGACTTGGAAACATTAGCAATTGTAGCAGAAAAATTAAAATCAGATGTTGTGACTGCTCTGTGGAAAGCTTTAGAGGAAGGGTTAATTCTGGTACAAGGTAAAGTATATAAATTCTATATCAGCAATGATGAAACAGAGGCAGATTTTGAGTCTCTGGAAAATCTGGGGTATCGCTTTTTACACGATCGCGTCCAACAAGCTGCCTATTCTCTAATTCCTGATCATCAAAAGCAGGCGAATCATTATCACATTGGGCAACTACTCCTAGAACAGATATCTCCAGAAATCAGAGAGCGGCGCATTTTTGAAATTGTGAATCAACTCAATTATGGAGTTAATTTAATTACCAAACAAATTGCACGGGATGAACTGGCAGAACTCAATCTAGTTGCTTGTTGTAAAGCTAGAGGAGGATCTGCCTACAAAGCTGCTAGGGAATATGCAAAAATTGGCATCGACTTACTTGGTAGTGAAGCTTGGCAAAGAAAATATAAGACAACGTTACAATTGCATGAACTGGCAGCAGAAGCATCAGCAATCTCAGGCGATATTGAAGCGATAGATCGATGGATAGAAGCAGTTATGGAAAATGGGGAAACTTTCTTGGATAAAGTAGAAAGTTATATGATTAAAATGCAAGCTTTGACCACCCAAAATAATCTTGTAGATGCTATCGCTTGTGGTCAGTCGATTTTAGAAAAATTGGGTGTCAAATTTCCCAATCCTGTTACCCCTGTTGAATTGCAGCAAGAAATAGAAGAAATTCAAACTTTGATAGGCGATCGCTCTATAGAAGATTTATTGCACCTGCCAGTTATGGTAAATCCTGAAAAATTGGCGATTCTAAAAATAGCTGCCAGAATGATTCCGGCTTGTTATATGGCAGGTTCTCCTCTGTTTCCTTTGTTGGGTAGTCTACAAACTAAGTTATCAATTCAGTATGGTAATGGTATCTTTTCATCAACTGGATATGCAGATTATGGAATGTTTATGCTGCACTTTAAGAAAGATATTCCCACGAGTAATCAATTTGGTCAATTAGCTTATCATTTAGCTTCTGGCGCAAAGGATAAAAATATTCCCGCTGTCACCTTTGTCCCCGTTGGATTATTTTTGCATCATCACCAAAATCATCTCCGGGAAACAGTACCAATTATTCAAGCAGGTTATCAAGCTGCTCTCGAAACAGGTAAAGTTGAATATCTCGGTCATCATAGTTATGGATTTTGTCTCAATTCTTTCTGGTGTGGTCAACCCTTGAAAGAATTAGTAGTGCAAATTCGAGCATATCTTGAGGTAACAGTTAAATTCAAGCTGTCGATCCTGGAAAAATATTGTTTGATTTTTTGGGAAGTGACAGTATTGCTGTTAGGGAACCCAGACAATATTCATCTGCAACTTGAGGAGAGTGACGATGGAAGACCTTGGATGACTAAAATGTTGAAATCCCATGACGCGACTCAGATTTTCCATTATTATCTACATCGCGGAATTTTAAGATTTATCTTAGGGAATCTCACTTTAGCAAAAGCTGATATTTTAGCAGCTAAAAAGTATGTAAATGGAGGATTTGCAACGGTTTGTGAAGCTGGCTTTTATTTTTATGATTCTTTAATTGCCTTAGCTACTGTTCCGGAGTATGTCTCAGATATTGGGAGTCAACTGCAGCAAGTAGAAGAAAATCAGAATAATTTACACCTGTGGTCAGAATATGCACCGATGAATTATTTGCATAAATGGCAATTGGTAGAAGCTGAAAAGTATCGGGTTGTGGGTAAAAAGTATGAAGCAGGAGATTTTTACGACCGCGCTATTGCTGGAGCTAGACAAAATGAATATGTCCAAGAAGAAGCTTTAGCCAACGAACTGGCAGCTAAGTTCTATCTTAATTGGGGCAAAGAGAAAATTGCTACTGGTTATATGCAAGAAGCTTATTATGCTTATGCTCGTTGGGGTAGCAAAGCTAAAACAGAGCAACTGGAACAAAGCTATCCTCAACTGCTTACCCCTATCCTGCAACAAGTAGAACCTAGTAGTTCCCATATTACCACTACTCGCAGTATCTCCCAGACAAATCTTGTTACAGTTAGCACCACAACTTCCTTACTCGACCTCACATCCGCCCTCAAAGCTTCCCAGGCTCTTTCTGAGGAAATAGAACTTGATGCCTTGCTATCTAAATTGATGCAGATAATTATTGAAAATGCTGGGGCTGGCGGAGGCGCTCTCATTTTAAACAACTTTGATAGCTGGGAAATTGCTGCCTACTGCGATCGCGATAATTGTCGTTTATTGAATACCCCTCTACAGCAAACCCATACCCTACCGAAGAGTATCATCAACAGAGTCAAACGAACTCGACAAAGGATATTGATTAATTATTTTGACAAAGAGAATATCAACATTAGCGATCCTTATTTTTTCAAACAAACACCCCAAAGTCTCTGCTGCACCCCAATGGTGAACCAAGGAAAACTAATTGGTATTCTTTACCTGGAAAATCATCTAAGTACAGGAGCTTTTACCCCAGAGCGGATAGAAGTTTTGAATCTTCTGAGTTCAAAAGCAGCAATTTCCATTCAAAATGCTTTACTGTATCGTCGTTTAGAAGACTACAGTCGTAATCTGGAAACCCAAGTAGAAATCAGAACTCAGGAACTCCAAGAAAATAACCAACAATTACAAAGCACCCTCCAACAATTGCAGCAAACTCAAGCTCAATTAATTCAAACTGAAAAAATGTCTTCTTTGGGGCAAATGGTGGCGGGAATTGCTCACGAAATTAACAACCCCATCACTTTTATTGCTGGGAATATTACTCATGCTCAACAAGATTTCCAAGATTTAATTGATCTGATAGAGCTTTACAAACAGAACTTTCCCCAGTCAACTCCAGCAATACAAGACAAATTGGCAGAGATTGACCTAGAATTCTTGTGTAATGACTTGCCTAAAATGCTGGCTTCGATGAAAAACGGGAGCGATCGGATTCATAAGATTATTCTGGGTTTGCGTAACTTCTCTCGCCTTGACGAATCAGAGAGTAAGCAGGTAGATATTCACGAAGGATTGGATAATACCTTGATGATTTTGCAACATCGTTTTAAAGGAAAAGGAAATCGTCGAGAGATTGCTATTGTTAAAAACTACGGAAAACTTCCCCTAGTTCACTGCTACCCTAGTCAACTCAATCAAGTATTTTTGCAGATTATTACCAATGCAATTGATGTTTTAACAAGTGCAGAAATTGCTGATATTCCTGAAATCAGGATAACTACTCAGACACAGAACGACAAAACCGTAAGAATTTTTATTGCAGACAATGGCCCAGGAATGAGTGAACAAGTGCGCCAAAAAATATTCGATCCCTTTTTTACTACTAAACCAGTTGGTCAAGGAACAGGACTAGGGTTATCAACAAGTTATCAAATTATTACTGAGCAACATCATGGAGAGTTATATTGTATTTCTCAACTAGGAAAAGGCACGGAGTTTATTATAGATATTCCTATAGAGTATATCACAATAAATATCTAATTGTGTTAAACTTTGTCTAATTATTTTAATACTGTTGCTTTCCCCTAAGCGTATCTTTATAAATATGCGCGTTAGCTAGGAGTTAGGAGATAGGAGGTAAGAGGAAAGAGGGAAGATGTGGGGAGAAATAATAAAAAAAATTCAACACTCCTTGAGATAATTTTTCCTCATTCTTGATGCACGAAAAGACTTAACTTGCATAATTATATAGATCTCAAATGGGTTCTATAGAACCTATTTGATCCCGAATCTGAGGAACTTTTTCCAAATCCTCTCTACCGTTCTTGCCTGTTGCCTTAACCTTGATCATGTCCAGTAGTTTGTAGTAGGGCTTCAGCCCTATCTACAGTTCGGGCTGAAGCCCTACTACGAACTTTAATTATATATAACTATTTAACCGAACATAATATAAATCATAATCTAGTTAGCTCTCAGTATATTCATAAGAAAGGCAAAAATTATCTTGAAATAACTTTGCTTTTATTTGTCCTAACAGACAAGCTACGGGAATATAGTGACGGAAAAACCTTATATTATGTAAGTCACAATAATAATTAGGACTTAGGCAATACAAGGCATTTTCGTCATTGCGACCAATAGATAAGCAATCTCAAACCCTAGTTTTTCCTACCTCATGCGTAAGTCCTGATTTATTGATGCCTAAGCCCTAATTATTATATCAAAAGCGATCGCCACTTTCCCATATTAGGAGAAGGGCGATCGCTCAATTATATCAACCTGTTAATTAAGCTTCAACAGATGATTCACTTGTCACTAATGGAGTATAGCGAGCCTGGCATTCTTCATAGGTAGGTGTTTTTGTTGCCTTTTCAGTAATTAGACGAGCGCCACCTTGACCAGTAAAGTAGCTCCAGGCCCACTGAATCATAACAATTAGTTGGTTATCAAATTCAATCATATAGTAGATATGAATAAATAACCAAGAAAACCAAGCTAGAGGTCCAGAGAAACGAATGGCTTTATACTGTACAACCGCTTGGTGACGACCGATAACAGCCAAACTACCGTAGTCAATATAGTGGAATGGTTTTAAGGTCTGACCTTTCAACCGCTTTCTAATTAGCTTGGCGACATAAACTCCTTCCTGCATTGCTGCTGGAGCAACTCCAGGCACTGGAGAGTCTCCCTGATGAGAGAAGTTAGCTAAGTCTCCAATCACAAAAATATCAGGATGACCAGGTATTGTTAGGTCTTCATTGACAAAAACACGACCTGCACGGTCTAATTCTGCACCTGTGCGATTAGATATTGCTTCAGACACTGCTGATGCTTTGACTCCTGCTCCCCACAATATGGTATGAGCTGGAATATCTTTTGTTGTCTCTCCAGAACTAACAGTAACTATATCGTTTTCGATATTAGTCACCCGTGTTTTGGTCATCACTGTGACTCCCAACTTCTCCAGCTCTATTCTTGCTTTCTCTGACAAAGCAGGTTTGAAAGAAGGTAAAATTCTCTCTCCACTTTGGATCAGATGAATTTGAGCTTCGGTAGTATTAATGGAACGGTATTCTTCTTTTAATTTCGTGTGAGCTAATTCTGCTAGAGCACCTGCTAATTCAACACCTGTTGGACCTGCGCCAATAATCGCAAAGGTTAAGAGTGCTTTCCGTTTTTCTGAGTCTGGTTCTTTTTCTGCAGCTTCAAAGGAGGCGAATATTCTCCGACGCATTTCTAATGCGTCTTCTACTGTTTTTAGTCCGGGAGCTTTTTCTGACCAATCATTTCCGAAATAGTTATGGCTTACACCAGTAGCTAGAACTAATGTATCGTAATCTAATTCTTGGTCGCGTAAAATGAGTTTTTTCTGTTCGGGATCGACATCCACGACTTCTCCCATAATAACATGGGTATTTTTCTGTTCGGCAACTACACCGCGAAGAGGAGAAGCAATATCTCCAGGAGAAAGACTTCCTGTAGCTACCTGATAAAGTAATGGCTGAAATAGATGGAAATTTCTTTTGTCAACCAAGGTTACTTTTACAGGTGCTTTTCCAAGCTGCTTGGCAGCCTCCAGTCCTGCAAATCCACCTCCAACGATGACAACATGATGAGGAAATTGATGCTTTTCTTGGTTTAGACTCATAGTTATTTCCCCCTTTCAACTGAGTAATTGCTATTGCTAATATAGTGGCTTTTTTGAGCCATTAATGGCCGTAATTTTTCGACCTTAGTTTTTAAGGTATCACAATTTTTAAAAGGGTTTTAGTATCAACTGTTACCAGTTGTTAATTAAAAATAAAGCTAATAAACTATTGATAGAAATTAATGATTTATATATAATTATAAACATAAAATCAAATTAAATTGATTGGAAATTGAGATATGTTTTTTCTTTTAAAACCCTCTTATTGCTAGATAAAGTTTTCAAAAGTTGTTACTAATCAAGGTTTATTCTGTTGATAACTTGCAAGTTAAATATACAATAACTCTAGTCTTGAGTTTTTGCTCCTATGGTAGAAAAAAATACTAAGTATATTCAGTCTCGTTGTTGTACTAACTACGCTTATAGAACCCATTTGGGATCTATGATTATTTGGGGCGCGGTTAGCACAACTATAGAACTCATTTGAGATCTATTGAAAAAGAGAGGGGGAGATGGGGAGCAAGTTCTCAGCCTTAACTTAAGGGTAAAGAAATGAGAAATTTTGTGCCTTTGCCTAATTCGGAGATACAATTGATTTTGCCTTGGTGTTTTTCTTCGATAATTTGCTGGGAGATTGCCATCCCCAAACCTGTTCCTTTACCAACTACTTTAGTTGTAAATCCCTGCTCGAATATTCGAGAACTCACCTCGGGACTCATTCCCTTACCATTGTCAGTAATTCCCACAAAGGCAATGTTTTGCTCAGGGTTGAATTCCGTACTAATATTAATGCGATTGTTATTGGCTTCTATTTCCGCATAGGTTTTTCCTTCACTGGTTTCATCTAAGACATCTATTGCATTCGCCAAAATATTCATCAAGACTTGGTTTAACTGTCCTGGATAACACTTTATCTTGGGTAAGTCCCCATACTCTTTAATCACGTCAATCCCAGGGCGGTGTTCGTTGGCTTTGAGGCGATATTTCAAGATTAAGAGAGTGCTATCAATACCATCCTGCAAGTTAAATTCAGTTTTAGTCTCGGTATCGGTGCGGGAAAAGGTGCGCAAGGAGATACTAATCTCACCGATGCGCTTGACTCCTTCTTTCATGGAGACAATAGTTTTGGGTAAATCCTCCCTTAGAAAATCAAGTTCTAGTTCCTCTATTTCCTCAGTGAGTTCGCGACTGGGGTGCGGCAGTTCGGCCTGATACCGCTCGATAATGGCAAAGATATCCCCTAGATACTCTTGGAGCATATTGACATTGCCACCCATAAAACCGAGGGGGTTATTAATTTCGTGAGCGACTCCCGCCATCAGATTTCCTAATGTCGCCATTTTTTCTGTTTGCACCAATTGCAATTGTGCTTGTTGTAGTTCTGTGAGTGCTCGTTGTGCCTGTTGATACAAGCGAGCATTTTCCAGGGAAATGGCAGCTTGAGAACAGAGGAAGTTGAGGATTTCCAGGCGATAACTGGTAAAGGCTCCCGCTACTTGATTGTTTTCGAGGTATAGTATGCCGATGAGTTGACCGCGATCTATAAGTGGAGCGCACCAAATTGACTGTGGTTGGTGTTGTTGGATATAAGCATCCCCTGCATAAGTAGGATTGTTACTGGCGTGATCGAGAACTAAAGATTGATAAGTCCGTTGAACTGTGTTAATGATGGTGAGAGGAATATCTGGGCTTTCTTCCACAGAAATTGTCTTCATCGTTTCCAGCTCTCCCTGAGTCATTTTCGCTTCTAACATTAATGTTTGCTCATGCAAGAGCATCAAAGCTACGGTTTCAGCTCCGGCGTTTTCCATGACTGTTTGGATTAAATTAGCAATGGCGCAGTCAAGGTCGATTTCTTGTGAGAGAGTGCGCGAGGCTTTCATTAAAGAGGCTAAATCTAACATTTCTCCTGAACCAGTGGTGGTGTTGGTGAGCGTCCCCCTACTCAGACTTGTCATGGTGGTACTGGAACTGAGACTGATTTGATGTCGTTCCCAACTGGGTTTCAGGAGTTGGGGATAGCGTTTTTCCAGGTCGTCAATTTTGGCTTTGGCTCCCCAGTGAGCATAACCGTAATAGGCTTCCTGCATATAGGTGCAAGCGATTTTGGGTTTGCCCCAGTCAAGGTAGAATTTAGCAGCTAGTTCGTTAGCGAGGGCTTCTTCATATTCATACTGGTTAGTTTGAGCTGTAGTTATGGCTTGTTCATATAAATCAATTGCTTCAATTTTTTGTCCGTTTAATCGCGCTTTTTCTGCTTGTATGATTAGACATTTATGGAGAATATTTTCAGGACAATAATTTTGCCAAGTATTTAACTTTTCTTCCAGAGGAATAAGTTTTTCTAAATGGAATTGATAGTCTTTTTCCTCCTTGCTCATTTCAGCTAAACTTATATGCATTAATGCTACATAAAACACACTGGAAGGAACTTTTGCATGGCTAGAAATAGTATTTTCAATTATGTCTAGTTTAGTAGTTAAGTTAGGATAAGAAACTGTATCATTAAATAAGTAAGCATGGCGAATTTTAACAGAATAAAACCAAGCGAGATGGTAAGGAGTATTGCTATATTTCTGTAAATACTCAGATTCGCTGAAATCATCGTCATCAAAGGTGAAAATTGTTTTGGTTAAACCCAGAAGATTACGAATTGGTTGAACAACTCCAACAATTAAAGCATCCAAATTTTCTAAGCTTTTAATGTAACGAAGAAAATCTGCATGGGTTTGAACGATAGCATACAAATCACTTAAATTTTTACCATAGGTAAGGCGATCTGAACCACTTAACATCATCATAAAGCCTACTGTGAGCCAGTTTCCTGCTTCCATACTATACTTATAGGCATTTTCGTAGTAAGCATCTGCTTCTCGAATCGGGCGACTCCAGCTATGGACATCCGCAGCAAACAGAAAATTAGTCATACCCCGCACATCAGCACTATCAAATTGTTCGCACAGTTGTACAGCCATATCTCCAAATTGATAAGCTGTAGTAGCATCTTTGAGCATGGCATTGGCAATTAAACCATAACCCACATAACCAAAGGGAGACATATCACTGTTACCATGTTCTAAAGACAAAGTTGTCATCTTCGCCATGGCTAGAAATGCTAAGGTAGTTTGACCATCAAACCATGCAGCGTATAAGAGAATTTGTAAAATCCGCAGCATTTCTGCGATGTTTTCATCTTCCATTTTAAGAAGATTGAGAATGGATTCCACTGTCTGCTGCTCTAGAAATCTGGTAACTTTAGCAATTTCCGCATCTAGACTAGCTTGAATTAGTTTTTGATCTGTCGGAATTTTCCAGCCAAGTAGGAGTAGACTTTGGCGTTGAATAGCGATCGCTTCAGCATTTCTCCCCTGAAGCTGATACTGAGTCATTTGTACCCGATAAATTACCGCTTTATCCAAAGCAGTTTGAGCATGGTTTAGTGCTTCGGCATAGAGGATTTCAGCTTGAGCAAAATTTCCACAAAGATATGCCGCCTCTGAGCCATAACGGTGCAAACTGTAAATTAATTCATAGTAACTGTCCCAAGCGGTTGTGGATAATAAATCAATACCAATAGTACAATAATCTTGAGCTACTTGGTAAGCTGCGGAGAGCTTTGCCTTTTTTCCCGCTTGCAGATTTAAATAAGCCAATTGTTGTTTTTCTTCTGGACTAGATATGACTGCTTTCCCAAGATTCAACTGGTTGACTAAGGCAAAAATTCGCTCTGATTGTTGATGAGGTGATAATTCTTGTAATAACAATTGCCCAATTTTCAAGTGTGTTAATTGCTTTTGATTTTCTGGAATCAATGAATAGGCAGCTTGTTGAACTCGGTCATGTAAAAAACGATATTGTACATTTTTATTAACTTTAGTATTATCGCTTACTTTGTCCAGGCTCAGATAGAATTTATAAATCTCATTTTGTGGCAAAATTAATCCTGAGTGTAAAGCTTTCCACAAACTATCTGCTGTATCTTCTTCCGACTGCTCATAAACTACTGCCAAAGTTTGTAAATCAAACTGATTACCAATACAAGCAGCCAGTTTCAACACCTGTTGAGTCTCTTGAGGTAACTTTTGCAACCGCCCGGCCATAAACTCCACCACATCATCTGTAAGCGCCCGTTGCCTCACTTGGGAAATATCACACTCCCAATGCCCAATTTCAAAATTAAACTGAATCAATTCATCCCCATACAAACCCAGCAGAAACTGAGTAGTGAAAAAGGGATTTCCCTTGGTCTTCTGATACACCAACTCTGTTAACGGTTGAGCCACTTCTCTATTACAGCTCAGGGTATCCGCCACTAAACGATTAATATTTCTCTCAGACAAAGGCACTAAAGTAATAGTGTTAATCGTGGCTTGTGCTTTCGCCATTTCATCAAGGGTTAACATTAACGGATGGGCAGGAAATACCTCATTATCCCGATATGCCCCAATCATCAGCAAATAGGAATTGGAGGCTTCACTCATCAACAGTTTCATCAAATTTAGAGAAGCCGAATCTGCCCACTGTAAATCATCAAGGAAAATTACTAAAGGATGGTCTTTTGTGGTGAAAACTTGAATAAACTTGCCAAACAGCAAATTAAAACGATTTTGGGCAGCACTCCCTGATAATTCTGCTACAGAAGCTTGCTTGCCAATGATTTTCTCTAATTCTGGAATGACTTCAATAATGACTTGTCCATTTTCTCCCACTGCATCAAGTATTTTACTTTTCCATTGCTGTAGCTGAGTATCGCTTTCAGTTAATATTTGCCGCATTAAATCCCGCAGAGATTGCACTAATGCAGAAAAAGGGATGTTGCGATTAAACTGGTCAAATTTCCCTTTGATGAAATAACCCCTTTGCCTCACAATGGGTTTGTGAACTTCGTTGACAATGGCGGTTTTTCCAATCCCAGAGAAACCTGCTACCAACATTAGCTCAGTTTTACCCTCTACCACTCGTTTCTCCTGCGGAGACGCTACGCGAAGAAATGCTGCTAATAACTGTTGCACTTCTGCTTCTCTGCCGTAGAGTTTTTCGGGGATCAGGAAGCGATTGCACAAATCCTGCTCTCCCAACGCGAACGGCTTAATCTTTCCGGTTTCTTGCCATTGCGCGAGGCATTTTTCTAAGTCACGTTTTAGACCCAAAGCACTCTGGTAGCGGTCTTCCGCATTTTTTGCCATCAGTTTCATAACAATATCGACCAGAGGAGTCGGGAGTTGGGAAGGGGGTGGGAAGGAAGGGGCTTTTGTCAGGTGACAGTGAACCAGTTCTAAAGGATCGTCACTGGTAAACGGCAGTTCTCTCGTGAGAAGTTCGTAAAATGTGACTCCGAGGGAATAAAAATCGCTGCGATAGTCTATCCCTCGATTCATCCTTCCGGTTTGTTCGGGGGATAAATAAGCGAGAGTCCCTTCCAAAACATTCGGAGTTTGAATGCTTGCCATTTCTTTCGGTAATAGGGTAGAAATACTGAAATCAATCAGTTTGACTTCTTGAGTTTCAGGATTAATCAGTATATTTGCGGGTTTAATATCTTTATGAATAATTTGATGCTGGTGCAATTGGTAGAGAATTTCGGTGATTTGAATGGCGATATCAAGAAATTGGGGAATGTCTTTTGTCTGAGGTTGGTTATGTTGATAATATTCACCTAAAGAAATGCCACCAAAGTCTTCCATAATCAAGGCATAACCATTCTGATAACGTTCTAGAGCTAATGGTCTGACAATACCTTCGAGCTGGAGATTTCTGGCAATGGTATATTGATTACGAAACTGGACTAATTCGTGAAAGGAAGGAAGCTTATTGCGCATCAGTTTAATGATGACTGGTTGAGCATCTGCTTGAGTTTGTCCGCAATAGACAACAGTGCGTTCGCTCTCATGGATCAGCTCGCCGATTTCGTAATGGCTTAAGGATGTTATAGTTAAGCTCATGGTCAGTTGCTCCAAACACTTTGGAATAATTTTATTTTCCATTATAAGGCTAAAATCTGAAACAATTGTTAAGTATTGGCTCAAATTAACAATCAGGATTTAGGCAGTATCAATATATAGAACCAATTTGGTATCTTTGCAAAGATGGGGGTTTTTGGCAAAGGAGTCAGGAGTCAGAATTCAGGAGATCGAGAGTAGAAAAATGCCCCCATATTCACCATCTCGTCATCTCCCCTACTCCCCATCTATATTTTAAATAGATTCCAAATCGGTTCTATATATGGGCAAGTTAGAGTTAATGAGGTACAAAGTTTGAGAACTTTAGGGAATAGGCAATAGAAATTAGGGTGTTGTTGATTTTAGCTATGAAATTCGTAAATTTATAATGTGTAAATCAAACCTATTTCCCCTATTTAAAGTAAAGTTGTCAGTACATATAATCTGACTTTTTACTTTTTACTTCCGTTCCAGACAAACCTACCAATTTGATCTATGTAACCCTTTTTGTCTTCTACCCACGCTTCTGCAATACCATTAGAAAAGGCAAAAGCATTATCAAACTCAGGCTCAATAATCATCTCATTGGCAGCATTAATATAGCCATATTTGTCATCGATCCTAACTTCTGCTAGACCTTCAGAGAAGTTGCCAGCAAAATCATACTCCGGTTGAATAACTCTCTTGCCTGAAACATCTATATAGCCATACTTATCATCAATTTTAACTGCTGCTAAACCTTCAGAAAAATTTTGACTAAATTCAAACTTTGCTGTAATAACTTCCCTACCAGTTTTGTCAATATACCCCCAGCGATCGCCAATTTTAATTCTCGCTAAACCATTAATAAAATCTCCAGCAAAATCATATTTGGTCTCAATTACTACATCTCCACTACGATCTATATATCCATATTCATAAGCAGCACCAATCCTTACAGCAGCTAATCCGTCAACAAAGAAACCACGACCAGTTTGCCCGCCATATTCTGGCTTAATTACTATTTTGCCAGTTTGATCGATATAACCCCACTTACCATCAATTGTCACTCGTGCTAACCCTTCGGAAAAATAGACCGCATCTTCAAACTGCGGTTGAATTACCATTTCTCCATTCTTGTTAATATAACCCCATCTCTGACCTACCTTTTTGGCTGATGCTAATCCTTGGGAAAAAGGTGTAACAGAATCAAATTCTACTTTGATAACTATTTCTCCTTTTTCGTTAATATAACCCCACCTTTCTCCAATTTTTACCGCCGCTAATCCTTCTGAGAAATCTTTTACCTGATCAAATCTTGGTCGAATCAAGATTTTGCCCGTCTTATTGATATACCCATATTTTCCGTTTTGCTTGATCGGAAATAATTTTCTTTGTTCTTTTTTTTTGACGGGAGATGCAGTGGATGTTGGTGATGGGGGTGGGTCAATTAATTCCTGAATTTCCTTGACAGTGTTACAGGATGTTGTACCTAAAACAGTTAGACTTATCAATAAAAATAGACAGTGCTTCATTTTGTAAAATTTTCCTCAAATTTCCAACTAACAAATTATCTCAGGACTTAGCTATAAGAAACCCAAAAAATTGGCTTGAGATTACTTTCCTGACGGAATGCTATGGAAACACTATCCCTCGTAATAACAGAAATATGTTATATAGCACTACCCAAATAGGGGGCGGACATTTATAAATGCTCAAACCCAGTGAGGGAATACTTCTGACTTGCTCGTAGCACTATATTGCCTGAGTCTTCTCATGTCTTATTAGTTCGACTAGGTTAAATCTTCTCATCTTTGGGCCATTTATTATTCTTTATATCTATTGCCAGAGAATAAGCAAATCTTCCAGGAAAATTGGACTTTATTAGTCAAAAGTCTTGATTTTCTTCCTAGATGACAGCTAGCCAACTTTTTTGGTCTTTAACATTTCTAACTCTTGATTTTTATCAAAACTTCATAAATCGGCAATCGCTGACAATTTCTTGTAAGTCTTATCTGAAGATTGATACAAACGTTTACAATTGTATTTATTCGGTTGGAAATTATCAAGATTTGGTAAAGTTGACCTAAATCTATAGACAAACCTATCACAGTTGTGTCAATTTATAAATATTTAATACCAACCCTTAGATATTAAAAAAATACTTTCGTGAAAATTGTTAACAAACTACTTTTAATCACTTTTGGAACTGCTCTTGTTGCCTTATCTGTAGGAACACCAACAGTAGCTCAAACCAAATTTCAGCCTATTGAAACTCATTCAGAAGCTTATACTTTCTGTGACTTTAATAATGGATTGCCTGAAGGGTTAGGATTTTTTCCTGAGCAAAGTAAAAATTATAATATTAGTGATCCTGATCACAGCAATTTTGTCTTTAACAATAGTATAAATCAATTAATTATTACTTTAGCCTCAAAACCATCGAGTATCAATAACATATTAAATTTTAGAATTGATACAGACAAAATTATTAATAGCTTTTTGGTATTTAATTGTTTGATAGTGATAACACTTTGTGTGTTGGAGGTATTGTTAATTGTTGATCAAGAGTGGTCAAATTGATGCAAATAAGTGTGTGGGTTTTGAAATCCCCTGTTTAGGCTAATTTATAACAAGTAGTTTCAATACTTTTTCTCGTAGGTAGGTATATCGTTAAGATTTATCTGAAAAAAAGGAAAGCGATCGCCCTCCTTCTCTTCATACTTGGGTAGCATCTACTATTTTATTTTCTTTGTAACTTTACTGCCCAAATAGAATAATCTGATAATTCCATTGGGTGCATTAAAGTCATTATACCGTTTCACTGAATTCTGAATTTAGAATGCCATATTTGATAGGCTAAAAACTTTGACATGCACAACAGTTTCAGGCAATTCTTTGACATTTAAAGTTTGAAACTATTTTTGACATCCTTAAAATCAATTGGTATTAGTTACTACTGTCAGGGCTGTTACTGTACCTCATATCATGTCCGGTTAATTCGGTATAAAAAAAATTTTCATCTTCATCCAAGAGCGAATGTTTCTAAATTCTCTTCCCTCCTGACTCCTGATATCATGTCCGCTGGTATCGTTTGTGTAAAAGCTGGGGAAATATCTACCATCTTTAAGGTTTTTCCTTCTCTTAAAGCTTCTTCCTTCTTCCTTACCGAAATATTGTGGTTTAAAGCCTCCCCTTGGATAGGGGATAATAAATAAAAATTTTCCTCTTCGTCAATCCTCTTCTTTTCAAGGAGAGGTAATTCTAAATTCTTAATTCTAAATTCTTAATTCTTGAACTTCGTGCTTACAATACCGATGCTACCGGACATAATATCACGGGCAACGGGAAGCATTGTATTATGAATTCTCACCCTTCACCACAACATAACTCCAGATGGGCATTGTCTACCAAAAGTTTTTATTAACCAGTCGAATGACAAAAAGATCGAAAGAATTAATCTTGAATATATGTCTTAAAATTTTATAAAATCTTTATATTTTATCTTTAATCTTTACTAATTCTTCATAAACTGGCGATCGCTGACAATTTGTTGTAAATCTTACTACAAAATCAATACAACCGTTTTATAACTGTATTTATTCGGTTGTAATTTATGAAGATTCAGTAAAGTTGACCTCAATCCTCTAGACAAACCCATTGAACTTCTGTCATCTTATTGGTGGCTTAATTAAAAGCGATTAGCAATCAGCAATCAGTCTGATTATTTTTTTAACCTGCAAGAAGGGGATTTCAACCCCTCCTAAACCATCCTACGCAATAGTTGTAGGGAATTTTTAGCCCTAGCTGCTAAAAGCTGATAGCTATTTAAACAACCGTATACTTAACATTGAAACAATGAAATAGGTTGATACCTAAGAATTTTATTGATCTTTGTTTTTAAGTTTCGTCAACAGTATTATACCAATTTGAAAAATGGCTGCTATAGCATAATCCTTACCTGGCAAGGATTTACAGGCACTCATTTGTAACATTTTTTGATTGAACTGGTATTGCTCGCCTATAAAACCCCTTAATTTAGGAGAAATACTTCCATGAAAACAGCAAAAAAATTACTTATGACTGCAGTTGGAACTGCTCTTGTTGTCTTTTCCCCAGGAAAAGCAGAAGCTGCTAAACTTATATTTACTGCACAAGGAGAGGATTCAGGAATTGAAAACGCAAAGGAACGAAACAAATTCTTTAAATTAAACTATCAAGAAGGTCCTGATAACGTTTATATTGAGAAATTTGTTTTTGATTTGTCACCAGATCCCAATGCTATATTTGACTTTAGCAATGGAAATCCTGGAGGATCGGGATTTCCTTTTCAAGTCAGTCAAAATAGTGATATTACTGATGATGATATTAAGAATTACTTCCTTAGCGATGATCTACAACAATTAACTGTTAAGTTTAAAGATGGAGCATTTTCTGTCAGTGAGGTATTAAAGTTTGGAGTTGATACAGACGGAATTGCTGGAGGTGGAAAAGTTGATGACGGAGGTGATTTTGGTATTGCAGATATTGCTTTCAGAGTAACGTTAAGCAATGGTACTAAGGGTAAGGGATTTTTTGACAAAAAAGATCCCTTAAAATCTGTAGCAATTCTATATATTGCTGATCCTCAACCTGTTCCTGAACCTACTACAGTTTTAGGTTTATTTGCAATCAGCGGTTTGGGTGCTTTTTCTCTCAAACGTCAATAAAATTTATCCAACAACAAAGAAAAGCGATCGCAATATTGATATAAGCTGATAGTACATCCGATAATATCCGCTACTTTATTTTTCAAAAGAAATAGAGCGATCGCTTTCCTTACTCTTCATACTTAGATAAAATCTGCTATTTTCTTTGTAACTTCACTCCCCGAATAGAATAATCTAATAATTCCATTGGGTGCATTAAAGTCATTTTCTTACCTTGCAACTCTAAATGCTTTTTAATTTGCAAAGAGCATCCAGGATTAGCAGAAGCAATTAATTCTGCACCTGTATTCAATAAATTTTCTACTTTTTGTTGCCCTAATTCTTCAGCTACTTCCGGTTGCAACATATTATAAATTCCCGCACTTCCACAACATAAAGCTGCATCTATCGGTTCGCGCAACTTTACTCCAGGAATTTGTTGTAATAATTTTCTTGGTTCCAAACTAATTTTTTGACCGTGCAATAAATGACAAGCATCTTGATAAACTATAGTCAATTCTTCATCTTCAGTTAAAGGAGAAAGTTTAGTTATTAATCCCACATTTGCTAAGAATTCTTGCACGTCTTTAACTTGACTAGAAAATTCTTTTGCCTTCTCACAATATTCAGAATCATCTTGGAGAATATGGCCGTATTCTTTCAGAGTATGACCACAACCAGCAGCGTTAATAATAACTGCATCAACCCCAGTATTGGCAAAACTATCTATCATTTGTTTTGCTAAAGTATGAGCTTGTTCTGTTTGTCCTTGATGTTCTGGCAAAGCAGCACAACAACCTTGACTTTGAGGAATCACAACTTCGCAACCATTGGCGGTTAAAACTCGAATTGTTGCCATATTAACAGGGGAGAAAAATATTCTTTGAACACAACCTAAAATTAAACCTACTCGATAACGTTTTTCTCCTTGAGCAGGAATAATTGTTGGATAATTACTCTCGAAAGAATCAACATTAATTTCTGGAAGAATAGACTCCATTGCTGCTAATCTAGGAGAGATTTTTTCGAGCAATTTACTACTACGAATAAGTTTGTTAAATCCTAATTTTTGATAAACGAATAGAGGAATAAGTAAAGGTCGTAATCTATTAGGATAAGGAAACAAATTAAATATGAGATTACGAATCAATTTGTCAGGTAATGAACGGTCAATATTTCGTTCTACTTGCGGACGAGTTGCAGCGATTAATTTGTCATATTGAACTCCAGATGGGCAAGTAGTTACACAGGCAAGACAACCTAAGCAAGTATCAAAATGTTCAGAAGTTGTTTCATTTAAAGATGCTTCTCCTTTCTTAATAGCATCCATAGCATAAATTCTACCCCTGGGAGAATCCATTTCTTTACCTATTACCCGATAACTAGGACAAGTTGATAAACAAAATCCACAGTGAACACAGGTATCAATTAATTCTTGATCGGGTGGATTTTGAGAGTCAAAACTAGGGTTGTCTACCAAAGAGTTTAAATGTGGATTTTGCTGTAAAAAGTTGCTATCTTTGGCTGGAATTGTGGGATTATTTTGGGAATTTATGTCTTTGAGCTGCATATTTTTATATTGAAAATTTTTCAAACCTAAATTTCATAGATAATATTATACATTAATTTCTCTATCAATCAATAATTGAAGTAGGAAAGAATCTCAACCACTAAAGTTTGACATATTGTCATACTAAAGAGTTAATAAATAAAATAAGATTAATAAATTGATAACTTAAAGTTCCCTGAAATAATCTTGCTCCATAACTTAAGCAGGACTTACATAAGTTTTTGCTATAGTTTAATTATGCTAGCCTAATATTGAACTAATACAGAAATTGCAGAGGTTTATAATGGCTACTTATTCATTTGATAACTTCTTGGGACTTTCTTTACCAATCTCAGAATTACAGGAAGTTCCACCTATAGCAGATGGTCCAGCTACAGGAAGTTTCGATGCTTTTTTACCTGGTAATATATTACTGGTAGAAGGAGATTTTGAGCAACTATCAAGTCCTCTAATTCCTTTAGGAGAAGCAGACTCAGAGGGAAATCCTCAAAGTCCGATTCATATTCATCAAGCTCCAGCAGGTGAAAATGGAGGCATTATTCGTAACTTAAGTGTATTTGAAATTGACGATAATTCTGGTACATTTAATGGTGCTTTTACTCTCACGGATGCAGAAACAGAAGCAGCAGAAGCAGATGAGTTGTATATAAACCTCCACACAGAAAATAATCAAAGTGGAGAACTACGGGGACAGGTAATTTTTTTAGATGATGTACAAGCATCACTTGGCATTGGGTTGCCCATGTCAGAACTGTTTGAAGTACCGCCAGTAGTAGATACCCCTGCTGAAGGAATAGTAAATGCGATTCTGACTGGTAATAACCTAACAATACAAGGAACTTTTTCAGATTTATCGAGCGATTTGTTTTCGGTGGGAGATACAGACTCAGAAGGAAATCCTCAAAGTTCTGTTCATCTGCATCAGGGATTAGCTAATTCTACTGGTGGAATTGTTCGCAACTTTAACGTCATTGATAATGGTGATGGATCGGGGGGATTTATTGGCAGCTTTACTTTGAGTGATGATGAAGTGGTAGCTGCGGAGTCAGGTAATTTTTATGTTAACCTGCACACAGAAAATAATCCGAGTGGTGAGTTGCGCACCCAAGTTCTCCTCAATGAGACAGATCCAACTGATGATACTTTAGTAACATTCTTACCAATATCAGAAGCTCAAGAAGTCGATCCAGTACTAGATACTGACGCTGACGGAACTTTTTATGCAGTTCTCTCTGGCAATAATCTCAATATATCTGGCGGTTTTTTAGATCTGTCGAGCGATTTATTTAATGTTGGACCAGAAGACTCAGAAGGAAATCCTCAAAGTTCCGTTCACCTTCATGTAGGCGGACTTGGTGAGAATGGTGATATTTTACGCAACTTGACTGTAGTTGAAATTGATGATAGTTCTGGTTTCTTCACTGGTAATTTTACTTTGGATGATACTGAAGTTGCCGCAGTAGAATCAGGAGGAGTTTATATTAACCTGCACACAGAAAATAATCCGAGTGGTGAGTTGCGCGGACAGGTTGTGTTGGAAAATTTTGATACTGTCATTCCTCAAGAAGATGTAGTTTTTAACGGAGATAACCGGGATAACAATATTTTCGGTGGTTTTGGTAACGATGAAATAGTTGGTTTTGCTGGAGACGATCAATTAAATGGACTCGCAGGTAATGACCGGGTTATTGGTGCTGGTGGTAATGATAATCTGATTGGTGGTGATGGTAATGATAACCTGATTGGTGGTAGGGGAAATGATACTTTATTAGGTCAGAATGGTAATGATGTTTTACAAGGTCGTCTAGGGTTCGATATATTACTTGGAGGAAGCGGTAATGATACTCTCAGCGGTGGTCAAGGTCGCGATCGCCTCAATGGTGGCTCTGGAGACGATGAATTGACTGGTGGAGCAAGTATAGACCGATTTATCTTTAACACCAATGAAGAGTTTGATTCTGAGGATCTAGGTACAGACGTAATTACTGATTTTAATAGTGGACAAGATTTAATTTTACTTGATTTGGATACTTTTACTGCTCTAGATAGTTCTCCTGGTATTGGTTTATCTGAAGATGATTTTGAAATTGTCTCCAGTGAGGATGATGCTGCAACTGCTGAAGCTGAGATTGTTTACAACTCTGTGAGTGGAGCGTTATATTATAATCCCAACGGTACTGAAGATGGTTTTGGTATTGGGGGTGAATTTGTCAATTTAGGTGGTAGTACAGATTTAGTAGCTAGTGATTTTCAAGTTAGGTAGAAATTAACACCGCTATTTAAAGAAGTGGTCAGAATATAATAAAAGGTGTTAACCTACATATACATATATACACCTTTTTTTACCCGGATTTGGTATCACTTCGTTCTGGCTTACATTTAAATTCCAGCAACAAAAGAATGAGGATTAAGTCCCTATATCAATGGAACAGGAACAAGTAGTTTTTGGGTTATTATTGACACAAATATTTTAGTGTCTGCTGCGGTAGCTGATGATAAATCGGAAACAGGAATTAATTCTATAAACAGTTATTGTTTCGGTTTCTTTGTTCTATGATTTATATGATGTCCGGTTGAATAGTTATAATTAAAGCTTGTAGTAGGGCTTTAGCCCGAACTTTAGATATGGCTAAAGCCCTACTACAAACAAAAACTTTTTTCTCACTGATTATCCGAACATCAGATTATTTATAAATGATTATTGTTTGTCTAGAAGAAGACTGAGTTATGAAACAAATTACTTTAACCCCCGCACCAGAAAAGTTGTTAGAAAAGTTACTAAATACTGGCAAATATAACACAGCTCAAGTGGCGATCGCTAGAGCATTTCAGTTATTAGCAGAAGAGGATGATGATATTAAATTACCATCTTATTTTCAAGGTACTGAATCTGCCAAAAAGTTATTAAAGGAAAAGGTGAAAAAGTATTGAGAGGAAATAGAAAAAAATAAGAATCAACCTATCGATCCAGAAAAAGCAAGGTTAGCAGCGCCCTGAGTCATTCCGTGTAGGGGCGATTCGCGAATCGCCCCTACAGTCTGTTCGATTGATGGATGGGAATCCCGCGCTTCTCCCAGAGCAGCGTCTGATTGAACACTCGTCATTGCGACGATAGGAAGCAATCTCCTAGAACCCTGAGATTGCTTCCTTCCACGGTGTTACCGTTGCAATGACCTGGGTATAGTAATTATTCGGATTTGATATTATATCTGAAAAAAAATTCGACCAGCTTTAGCGCGAGTGGAAAGAGGAAAGAGGAAAGAAGGGTAAAGGGGAAAAGAGCAAAAGAATAAAGGGGAAGAATCCTAGGAACCAAAAGCAGAAACCACCGACACAGACGAGACAATCCGAAAACCCCTATCGTCGTAGAAGTAGACGGCAAGGTAGAGGCTACGCCTGGCGCAACGGCTATGCCTAGAATAGCCGTACCAGCTACCGCCACGGAGCACCTTGAGTCCTCTTCCACTAATTATCTGTTTGAAAAACCCCTTTTCTTGGGTTTCCCAAGCACTACCATCATTAGGCGCTCCATTATAGTTACTATGCCAAGTATCCTGACACCATTCCCAGACATTGCCGTGCATATCGTATAAACCAAAAGCATTGGGTCGGAAAATTCCGACTTCAGTTGTTTCTTGCCGATATCTTCCTTTAGGAGCATTGCCGTAAGGATAGTTGCCGTTGTAGTTAACTAACTCAGACGTTATAGTTTCTCCAAAATAAAAAGGTGTTGTTGTTCCTGCACGACAAGCATATTCCCACTGACTTTCACTTGGCAAGGTGTAAGTTTTCTTAGTTTTCAAAGATAAGTTTTGGCAAAACTCTCTAGCTTTATGCCAGCTCACATTTTCTACTGGGCGGTTTCCTCCTTTAAACCTAGAAGGATTATTTCTCATAATAACTAAATATTGTTCTTGAGTAATAGGATATTTACTCATATAAAAAGGTTGGAGAGTAACTTCATGTTGAGGACTTTCATTTTTATTTCTTCTCTCTTCATTGTCTGGCGAACCCATGAGAAAACTTCCCCCAGGAATATAAACCATTTCTAACTTAATTCCATTACCTAAATCTTCTATTTTTTGCCTAGCACTTCTCTGAGTGCGGTTAATAATATAGCCAGAGTTATCGACAGTCACAACTTCAAAAGTAAATAGCTCTCCTTTTTCTGATTCTGCTTTTGATGGTGGAGATATTTGTGGTGGAGAAGTAAATTGTTTTTGTAGTTGAAATGTAGGTTGAATAATTGGTGGTTGAGATATTTGCATTTTACGAGGAGGCTGAATAAGAGACAAAATTTCCCCTACATTTTTAAACCTTTTCTTAGTCGCTCCGACAATCATTTTATCCAATATTTTTCCAAGTTCATCACTCACACTCGACTGTAAATAATCTCGCCATACCCAATCACTTTCACTCACATCAAATAAATCAAAAGGTTCCACTCCAGTTAATAAATGAATACAAGTCACACCCAAACTATAAATATCGCTAGAAAAACTTGCTTTTCCTACTGCCTGTTCTGGTGCAACATATCCGGCAGAACCTATAACAGTTCCCGTCACAGCTAAAGCAGTCATTGTGGCATATTTTGCAGCCCCAAAATCTACCAATATAATATTTTCTGGCGAGCTAGAAGCTCGCACTGGATATTGATTATTATTCTTTCTCCTAATAATATTCTCTGGTTTAATATCTCGATGAATTACCTGTTGAGAATGAATAAATTCCAACACAGGCAATAAACTTTTTAATAACTCCAAAATTTGACCTTCATCAAAAGCTCCCGACTCTTCTAATTCCTGTTGTAAATTTTGCCCGTCGATAAACTCTTGTACTAAATACTGTCGATTATCCTGAGTAAAATATGCTAAAAGTTCAGGAATTTGTGGATGTCTACCTAAACCATCCAAACGTTCAGCTTCTTGAGCAAATAATTCAGCAGCTTTTGATAAAGTTTGAGTTTCTTGTGCTTGAGAAAAAAATTGTTTAATTACACAAAAAGGCTTAGAAGGTTTGTATTTATCGACTGCTTGAAAAGTTCTGCCGAAACCTCCTTGCCCGATAATTTTTATAGGACAATAACGTTCGGCTAAAACTAATTTTTCACCACAGTTTTGACAGAATATTGTTTCTGGTGGGTTAAGTTTTAAACAGTCAGGATTTAAACATTGGGTCATTTTCAGTTATCAGCTTTTTCAGTTATTAGATCGTAGTAGGGCATCTCAACTAAGACCTAACCCCCCAACCCCCTTCCCTGCAAGGGAAGGGGGGGAATATTCTCCCCTCTCCTTGCAGGAGAGGGGTCGGGGGAGAGATCTTCTTTTAAATTCCACCAACAAAAGAATGAGGATTGAGAATATTTTGAGGGTCAAATTTTTGTTTAATTCCACGCATTAAATCAAGACCGTTTTGATGATAACCCCAAACATCAAGTTTTTCTTTCATCTCTAATGGCGCTGCTAAAACTGTTAGAAACCCACCTACAGATTCACACCACCGCCGTAATTCTAAAATATTTTCAGGACTAACTGAATTAAAGTGTAATTCTCCTAAACCAATACCTGCATGAATTAATCCCAAACCTTTTTCTAGAGCTGGTTGATTGAAAATTTCTACAGCTTTGTTAGGCATTACTCCTATCTTACAAATTACTTCTGTATTTTCCTGAGAATGCCAAATTTTATGTTTTAATTCATTCCATAATTCTGCTTCATAATCCTGGTATCTGGTGGAATTTAAACCTAATTTATCTCCTACTTCTAATAATCTATTAGATTGTTCTTCAACACTGTCTATTATGGTTTGAAATCTTACTATTAATCCTACACCTTTTCCTAAGTCTAATTGTTCAACTAAATTGCTGGAAAGTAAGTCAAAAGCAACAGGTGTTAATGCAGAAGATAATAAAGTTTGAGTTGCTTGGGCAATATTATTTTTTTCTCCTACTAAAACAACAGTTCCCGATGCTTCTTGTATGGGATAAACCCTAAAAGTAACTTGACTAATAATACCTAATGTGCCATAAGCACCTGTAAATAATTTCATTAGGTCGTAACCTGCAACATTTTTAACTACCCGTCCTCCTCCTTTGGCAATTTTTCCATCTGAACGCACGAAACTAATACCCAATAACATATCTCGCACACCCCGGTAGCGTTGACGTAGGGAACCAGTGTCAGCAGTGGCAATTATACCGCCAATAGTTGCAGTTTCTGGATAAGCGGGGTCGATGGCAAGAAATTGACCTGTTTTTGCCAGGGTTGCTTGTAATTCTGCATATTTCATCCCCGCTTCCACGGTAACGGTTAAGTCACCAACAGCGTGTTCGATAAGACGGTTGAGGCGATCGCTACTGACAACTATTATTCCCTGGTGGTGAGTAGTTGGATCTACTTTGACAAACCCTCCCCAATGGAGTTTACTACCACTACCGCAAGGTAATATCACCCAGTTATTTTTGGCGCAGCAAGCAACGACATCAGATAATTGTGTTTGAGTTTCTGGATAAACGATACAATTAATGGTATTATTGGGAGCGATCGCCCGTGATATTTGTTGTTTTTTTGTTGGATCTATATTTTCCCATAAACTGATATTGTCTTTGCCAACAATAGTTTCTAATTCTTGTATGTTAAATGTATTTTCTTGTGAAATCATTGTAATTAAATTAATTGTTTGACTAAAATTGTTTTTTTGACAACTAGGGATTTAAAATAATTCCCATTTATTTTTATAGCACATTTGTTGAGTTTATTTTAATTAAAATTACCAATTTAATCTGAGTCGAAAAATTAGACTACTAAATTATTTTATAAATAACAAAATATTGTAGTTTACTAAAAGCTAATATACTCAATCTATACCAAATATCAAAAATTTTACTACAGATCCTTGCCTGATAGGTTAACTATTAGTAGTTAAGGGGAGACTGTGAGGTATAAAACTAGGAATAATATATCTTTAAAAAGCAAAGGCTATTCTGAAAAAGATTACTGAATAGCACCTTCTGCTTAAAAGATTTTAAGTGTTGAATAAGTATAGCATTATTTTGGGGAATTGGTATTATATTTTGTGGTTTATTTGATTGACATTTTGATGATTTTATGCTATTTATCTCTAAATAATAACTAACCTATAGCAATCCTATAATTAGTTGTGACAATTTCTATAATAGTTAATTTGAACTGAAAACATGGGTGAATTCTGTACCTCGCCAATTCGACGGCTTGCCTACCACCAAAATATTACAACTTAAATAGTTTTTTGTAATACTTTTAGACTTCTATTGCTAACTTCAGTTTACTCCTTTTTAAACTATAGTAGTATATCAAATAGTTTCAGCTCAAGCCTAATACGTTGGGTAGAAAAAAAATTAATCTACTCTTACTGGAGGAAACAAAAATATGCTTACCACACTGCAAAAAAGAAAGTGGACACACTTATTTCAAGTCTATGATGCCGATCGAAATGGTGTAGTAGAAAAAGACGATTTTGAGGAAATATTTCACAATCTTGCTAGAGCGCGTAATTTAACTCAGGAAATGCCACAATACAAACAACTCTATGCAAGCTTTATGGAAGACTGGGAATGTTTACAAAAAGATGCGGATAAAAACAATAATGGTAAAATTGAGCTAACAGAATGGCTCAAATATAGCGATCGTCGGATCAATAGTCCAAATATATACCAAATAGTTGTTGACCTAGCAAATCAGATTTTCGAGTTATTAGATATCGATGGAGATGGGGTTATTGGTTTGGAAGAGTACAAAACTTTTTGTTGGAGTTGGCGACTTCCTGAAGATTTAGCTGTAGAGAATTTTCCCAACTTAGACCTAAATGGTGACGGTAATATAAATAAAAATGAATTCGTGAGATTATTACGGGAATTTTATCGTAGTGATAACCCTGATGCTCCTGGAAACTCACTTTTTGGTTCCTATACTACCACATTGCAAAAAAGAAAGTGGACGCGCTTATTTCAAGTCTATGATGCCGATCGAAATGGTGTAGTAGAAAAAGACGATTTTGAGGAAATATTTCACAATCTTGCTAGAGCGCGTAATTTAACTCAGGAAATGCCACAATACAAACAACTCTATGCAAGCTTTATGGAAGACTGGGAATGTTTACAAAAAGATGCGGATAAAAACAATAATGGTAAAATTGAGCTAACAGAATGGCTCAAATATAGCGATCGTCGGATCAATAGTCCAAATATATACCAAATAGTTGTTGACCTAGCAAATCAGATTTTCGAGTTATTAGATATCGATGGAGATGGGGTTATTGGTTTGGAAGAGTACAAAACTTTTTATTGGAGTTGGCGAATTCCTGAAGAGTTAGCTGTAGAAATTTTTCCCAAGTTAGACCTAAATGGTGATGGCAGTATAACTAAAAAGGAATTCGTGAGATTATTACGGGAATTTCATCATAGTGATGATCCTGATGCTCCTGGAAACTTATTTTTTGGTTACTAAGAACAAGCGCGAAATTAACATCAAATCTCGCCCATTTTTTCTATATATTCTTGATATTCTTGTCATGGAGAGATAGGAAGTGGGCAGATGACAACTCAAAGATAACCAGGACTTACGCAAAACTAGATCATTAATATAATTGGGACAATAGAAAGCAATCTCAAACCCTGACGTTTCCTTAAAATGCGTAAGTCCTGTATAGCATTCTTATCTACAAAATGTTATAACCTTATTACTAATTGTAGCGGCCAGTAATAAGAAAGCCTCGGACTAGCTAATAACGAACTTTTTCAGCCAGGATTATTTGCAACTAGCCAGCAATAACTTTTTCGGCCAGAATTAACTGCAACTAGAACGCAAGGATTAAGGATGCTTATACCCCTCTTTTCCCAACATCTCTAACTGCGTTTGTTGCATTGCTTCAGAACGCCCCTCATTATTCAATACCCGTTGATAATATTTCACCATCAAATCTTTCGTACCTAAATCATCAACTTTCCACTAATTGGCTTAAAACTAGAGAAAGTTTTAGGCTATCTAAAGTCAAAAGGGAGGGGGAGGCAAAACTACTCTGGCAGTTCATCTTAGTTTTGCTTTAGCTACTAAAATCGAAAAACATCACTGCCACTCACCCTGCAATGTAAACGCCCCCCAATAATACGGACTTATTCCCTCCTCCAACATCTCCAACTGCGTCGTCCGCAATGCTTCCACAGGTGACAACCCTTGCTTCAACATCCTTTGATAAAACTGTGACATTAACTCTGCTGTTCCAGAATCATCCACTCGCCACAACGAACCTACTATCCGTTTTGCCCCTGCATACATAAATCCTCTTGTCAACCCTACCAAGCCTTCTCCTTGAATATCCTTGCCTTTGGCTGTCTGACACGCACTCAATACTACTAATTCTGCTGGTAAATTCAGATTAAAAATGTCATTCAGTCGGAGGAAACCATTTTGCCAGTTACCATTTTTATCTACTAACGACATAACAACGCCTGATAATTCTGGTTGCTTACCATTAGCAAAACCGTGGGTAGCAAAATGCACAATCTGATATTTGCTTAATTCCTGGCTGGTTACTATTTCTCGGTTGGCCTGAAAATCAAAAGCTTGAGTCCGTTCTGACTCTGGTACTAAAGCCATAATTGCTTCTGCTTCAGTGCGAGTTGCTGGAAGTCTCTCCCACTTAATACCAACATCTCTGGCTGCTCTATCTAATTGTTGTGCTTCTAGGGGGAAAGCGGCACTCCGAGATGCTACTGTAGATGTTGTAGTTTTTCCTGTTAGTCTAGTATCTTCTCGGCTAAATACTGGATCAGCAATAATAGCAACTTTTTTCGGGGCAAGTTTCCGAGATTTTGTGCCGTTGCGGATGTTGGCAATAGTAGTAGCTGAAGGCAGATGTACTATTTCGTGGTTAACTATTAAAGGTTGATAACCATCACTTTCTCCATCGGTATTTGGTATTGATAAGGCAGAAAAAGGAATTTCTTGTAAGAAGCGATCGCCAACTATTAATAGACGTTTTTTGTTTAATTTATCAGCAACTGGTTTGAGCAGAATTTTTGTTAGCTCATCAGCAGCACTATCAATTTTTCCTATGTCTTTGCGTTCCCATGGACTGGTTGTTCTCACCATCAACTCTGTGGCCACATTTTTGATTTTGACTTGGGAAGGGAGTTGATAACTGTGGATGCTGTCTTTGGTGACTGCCCATAAATAACTGCTTTCTTCACCCAAGGAATATTGTAGAAGTAAGGTGTCGTTATCTAATACTTGTTGTTGAACTTCTTTAAGGGTGAGGGGTTGAGGTTGGGTTAGGGCTGCATAATTTGGACTGGTAGTACGAATTTTGTCACGGAGTTTGTCGTATTCATCTATGAGTTGGTCTCTTGTTTTTTCTATATCAGCTTTTTGTTCGGGGATGTATTTTCCACTGAGGAGTTTGATACGTTGGGTTTCAATGGTATTGAGTTGTTGTTGGAGTTTTCTTTCTGCGGTGGCGAGTTGGGGATCTATTCCTTGGCGGATATCGACACTAGCTTCGTTGAGGAGTTCGATGAGGGTACGGGCGCGACTGCGTTCACTGGCGTGGAAGGCTTTGGAGTCATAGCCTTTGTTGGGGTTTTGTTTGTGGAGTTGCATGAGTAAGTCAATGTAGAATTCATATCTATTCTGGACAGTGGCGAAGTAGGATGCGCGAAGTTCGGGGCTAGCAACTTTGGTACGGAGGTCTTCGATTATTTTAATAGCTGCTTCAATGTCTGTTAGTGCTTCGGTGAGTTTACCTTGGCTACGTTTGAGCGAAGCAATGTTAGAGAGAGTAGTCGCTTCCCCACCCCGATCATCTACTTGTCGTCTGAGAGATAATGCTTGATTGTAGAAAATGAGCGCTTTTTGTTCTTCTCCTAAGCTATCGTAGACAAGAGCAATATTATTGAGAGTAACTGCTTCCCCACGGCGATAGCCTACTTGTCGTTTGAGAGGTAATGCTTGCTCAAAGTAATTGAGAGCTTTTTGTTTTTCTCCTAAGCTACGGTAGACAAGGCCAATATTGTTGAGAGTTATTGCTTCTCCACGGCGATTTCCTACTTGTCGTCTGAGAGGTAAAGCTTGCTGGTAGTAATTAAGAGCTTTTTCTTTTTCTCCTAAGTTATTGTAGACAGTGCCAATATTATTGAGAGTAACTGCTTCCCCACGCCGATCGCCTACTTGTCGTCTGAGAGGCAAAGCTTGATTTAAGTAATTGAGAGCTTTTTGGTTTTCTCCTACACTACCGTAGACATAGCCCATATCATTGAGAGTTATTGCTTCCCCACGGCGATCGCCTACTTGTCGTCTGAGAGGTAAAGCTTGCTGGTAGTAATTGAGAGCTTTTTGTTTTTCTCCTAAACTATCGTAGACACCACCCATATTATTAAGAGTCCCTGCTTCCCCACGGCGATCGCCTACTTGTCGTCTGAGAGGTAAAGCTTGCTGGTAGTAATTGAGAGCTTTTTGTTTTTCTCCTAAATCATGGTAGACATTGCCCATATTATTAAGAATCCCTGCTTCTCCATATCCTACCTGCCGACTGAGAGGTAATGCTTGCTCGAAGTAATTGAGTGCAGTTTGTTTTTCTCCTAAACTATGGTAGACATTGCCAATATTATTGAGAGTGACTGCTTCAGCAGCCTCATAGCCTACTTGCCGAGTGAGAGGTAAAGCTTGCTCAAGGTAATTGAGTGCAGTTTGTTCTTCCCCTAAATCATAGTAGACAAGACCCATATTATATAGTGTATGTGCTTCCCTACTCAGATTACCCGTTTTCCTAAATAGTAATAGTGCCTCTTCCCATTTAGCGATCGCTCCTTTCAGAGATTCTGCTGTATCTTTTTTATACAGTTCATCTCCCTGATTAAATAATCTTTCAGCCTCAGCGCTCTTGTCTGTTTGAGTAATAACTTCTTCAGCACTCTTATCTGCTTGAGTAATAACTTCTTCAGCACTCTTATCTGCTTGAGTAATAACTTCTTCAGCACTCTTATCTGCTTGAGTAATAACTTCCTCTGCACTCTTGTCTGTTTGAGTAATAACTTCTTCACCACTTTGACAACCAGGTAATATTAATATAGCAAAACTGACATTAAATAACATCAGAGTATTAACACTAAAAATAGACAACCATCGCATTGGAAAAACCATATATTAAACTTTTTTTTACAAGTAAATTTTTAGCACAATTATACTTCATTTTTTTGGGAATATACGGAACTATTAGTAAGAAAAAAAATGTTCTACTCTTACCTTAACTTCCTTCCTTGATCTAATTTTATCTTAACTGTTTGAGTTGATTGAGAGCATCTTGATAATACTCTTGATTCCCTTGTTGCTTGTATAAATTCCCAGATTTTTCAAAATCTTTGATAGCTTGCTGTATATTTCCTTGATTTTTCTCAATCAAACCCCTATTGTAGTAAGCAGAGCCATCGTTCTGATCAAGTTGAATTACTTTGGTATAATCAGCTAAAGCTTGCTCATATTTTCGTTGTTTGTGGTAAATACGACCGCGACTAAAATGAGCATTAACATAGTTAGGTTTCAGTTGAATTACTTTATTAAAATCAAATAAAGCTTGTTCATATTTTTCTTGTTTGTAGTAAATACGACCCCGACGATAATAAGCATAAGCATCGTTAGGGTGAATTTCAATAGCTTTATTAAAATCAACTAAAGCTTGTTCATATTTTTCTTGTTTATAGTATACATAACCCCGACGATAATGAACATTAACATAGTTAGGTTTAAGTTGAATTACTTTGTTAAAATCAGCTAATGCTTGTTCATATTTTTCTTGTTTGTAGTAAGTACGACCGCGACTATAATAAGCACTAGCATAGTTAGGTGCTAGTTGAATTGCTTTATTAAAATCAGCTAAAGCTTGTTCATACTTTCGTTGTTTATCGTATATTTTACCTCTATTGATGTGAGCAAAAACGAAGTAAGGATAAATTTGAATCGCCTGGTTAAAATCAGCTAAAGCTTGTTCATATTTTTTCTGCTTATAGTAAACTAAACCTCTGTTATTATAAGCTGCAATAAACTCAGGATTAAGTTGAATTGCTTGAGTGTAATCAGCTAGAGCTTTTTCAGAATCTCCCTGGTGATTGTAAAAAATAGCCCTACTATAATAAGTATCAGCATCATTGGGATTAAGTTCAATAGCCTTGTTATAATCTATAATAGCCTGTTGATAATTCTTCTGTTTCTTATATAAATGCCCCCGTGACAAGTAAAGAGAAGAACTATTAGGATTAAGTTTAATAGCTGTATTATAATCATTTAACGCCTTTTGATATTGTCCAATATGATTGGAAATCTCAGCTCTATTATAGTAAGCATTAGCATAGTTAGGCTCCAGTTTTATAGCCTGATTGTAATTAGCTAATGCCTGTTCATATTCTTTGTGCTTATGATAAAATAAGCCTCTATTATAGTAACTATTAGCCAGGTTAGGATTAACTTTAATAGCTTTATTGAAATCAGCTAGAGCTTGTTCATATTTACCTAAGTCTGAGTAAAGAGCGCCCCTGTTCTTGTAAGAATGAACAAAGTTAGGATTAACTTCAATAGCTTTGTTGTAATTAGTTAAAGCTTGTTCATATTTTTTCTGTTTATAGTAAACTAAACCTCTGTTATTGTAAGGATTATAATCGTCAGGGTTAAGTTCAATAGCTTTATTGAAATCAGCTAGAGCTTGTTCATATTTACCTAAGTCTAAATAGAGATTCCCTCTGCTATTGTAAGGATTAGAATCATTAGGGTTAAGTTTAATAGCTTTATTAAAATCAGTTAAAGCTTGTTCATATTTTTTCTGCTTATAGTAAACTAAACCTCTATTATTGTAAGGATTAGAATCATTAGGGTTAAGTTTAATAGCCTTATTAAAATCAGCCAATGCTTGTTCATACTTTTCTTGTTGATAGTATATATCACCTCTTTTGAGGTGAGCATTAAAATTATTAGGATTAAGTTCGATAGTTTTAGTATAATCAGTTATAGCTTGTTGATACTTACCCTGACAATTGTAGACATTTCCTCTGTTTAAGTAAGCATCAGTATTCTTAGGATTAAGTTCAATAGCTTTATTGAAATCAGCTAGAGCTTGTTCACATTTTCCTTGCTGATGGTAGACAACCCCTCTGTTAAAGTAAGCATCAGCATCATTAGGATTAAGTTCAATAGCTTTATCATAACTATCCATTGTGATAGATGAAACAACCTTTGCTTCAGGGGATGAAGAATTTTTTATTGTTGGTTCTGTGGAATTGCTCAAAGAACAACCCATCAAAGTCAAAAAAAGAGAAATATAAACTAAAAGTGATGGAATTCTTTGTCTATTTTTTTCTATATATGTTTGATTTTTAAACATTTTTACTTATGTCAAATTTTATAATTTTTTAAAACAGCTTGAAGTTAGCAAAACCTTGGGTTTTAAGTCTTATAAGGACAAATAAATAGATAAAAATATATTTAGACACAATTATCTTACTGCCGAATTCCTTTTGGAATCTCGTAGAATAAATTGATAGTGCATATTGAATGATCAGAATAATTATGGAGTGATGAAGTCTGAGTATTCAAATAATTATATTGCGATGCTGATACAGGTAAAG
Source organism: Dapis purpurea BLCC-M126 (assembly GCF_050015975.1). Classification (NCBI taxonomy): domain Bacteria; kingdom Bacillati; phylum Cyanobacteriota; class Cyanophyceae; order Oscillatoriales; family Microcoleaceae; genus Dapis; species Dapis purpurea. The sequence continues at coordinate 66,679 of NZ_JBNHER010000234.1, forward strand.
AACAAATATTATTGTTCTTTGTGTCATTGGAATTAAGCTTAATTGCATCGTAAAAATCAGCTAATTGTTGATAGTTTTCTTCTCTATTAGAGAAAATTTCCAAGCTATTGTTAAGAGAAACATTTTGAGAATTAAAATCAAGAGCTTGATTATAATCATCTATTAGACTAGCTACAACAACTTTTGTCCCAAGGGATGGATAATCTTGTTTCTTCCATTCATTGAAATTTGTCAACGAACAACCGATCAAACCAGAAAAAAGATAAGTAGAAACTAGAATTGATGTAATTCTGAGGGACATCAAGATATTGTTTTCTCGGTGTATGTCTTGTTTTGTGGTCTTTATTGGGTTATTGGACATAGTAAAAAAATGTACTTTCAGCTTTATATTTCCCAGCCTAGTTAGGTTATGCAAGTGTTGAGAAGTTATTCAGCAGTTTCGGAGTTAGTGAAGTACACAGTTTTCTTAACTTGAAAAAGGAGATTTTCTCGTTGATTCAGAGTTTTGAAACCAAGAGTAATAAAACGTTCGTTTTCTTTACACGTCTAGTTGCAAATAATTCTGGCTCAAAAAAGTTATTGCTGGCTAGTTGCAAATAATCCACAGCGAGGTTGCAGTTAATTCTGGCTCAAATACCAATCTAGTTGCAATTAATCCTGGCTGAAAAAGTTCATTATTGCTGTTCTGGGGCTTTCTTATTGCTGGCTGCTACGTATAACATACTTTTTTGAAAGTTACAGTAGATGAGGGTATCATCACCCCCTCACCTCTAATTCAAAGTTTTACTTGAGAGTTTCTTGTCTCATAAAGTTATTGATTGCAAGGACTTCGTTCTCAGATTAAACCTGACGATAAGCAATTACAACATAAAAAGGATCGCCTCCTCCCAAACCTAACATCTGCAAAAAACTAGGTAAATCTGACTTTTGAGAAATTACCTCTACCTGACTAAAACCTGGAACACCATTAGCATTTTTTACAGACTCAAAATAACTCTTTACTAACTTGACTCTTCCCTCTTCCGAATTATCTCGCCAAGCAGCGATCGCCTTCTGAGCAAACATCCGATTAGAAAAGCTCATAATCGCTATCCCACCAGGTTTAAGAATACGATGAATTTCATGGAATATAGCATCAGGATATTGCAAATATTGAATCGAAACACAGTTTACTACAGCATCAAAATCTTTGTCTGGGAAAGGTATTTTTAAATCCTGATTCAAATTTTGAACAAAGTAATGATTTAATTGATGATTTTTTGCCAATTCTTCCTCATTCATACCATGTCCTTCAACATGGGCAAATTCTATTTCCTCTGGTAAATGAGAAACCCAACTACTCATCATATCTAAAATTCGAGTATTAGGTTTGAGGCGATCGCGATATAGATTGGTCAACTGATCGATAAACCCTTCATCCACATGGGTGACAAATCTGGGAAAAGAATAAAATAAGCGATCGTCAGAATCATCTAACTTTGTCCGTTGGTTAGCTTGTAGTAACATAAAAAGTCAAGGTAGGTTTACACTACATCTATTGTAGGTAAATATTACAAAATGTAAAGTAAGCTGGAAAGGTAAAATATATTTAATACCACCTATGAAAAAGGATGCGTAAGGGCAAACTACCATTTGCCCCTACAATGTGTTTATACAGAAATAAACTTATATATAGCAGTTCTTTAATCTATGAGGTATGGCTTTAGATCCCCTTAAAAAGGGGGGGGAGTATTCAAAGTTACCCTTTCTAAGGGGGATCGTATTTAGCTCCTCCCCGCCCTCCCTTAAAAAGGGGGGAGTCTTCAAAGTCTCCCTTTCTAAGGGGGATTTAGGGGGATCGTAAATGTATCTCATAATTGTTGCTATAGCATTACTTTTGAGAAACGGTATAACTACAAAAAATCAAACAGCAAACTCAAAAATGACCAAAAAATAAGGTCTGCTGCCCCTTCTAAGGGAAAAAAAAATCACTTTGCTGCTGATAACTGTTAACTGATAACTGATAACTGAAATGACTCAACTCACACCTCTCATTTCCCGCGACATTTTATTTGGCAACCCCGAACGGACTAACCCAAAACTGTCCCCCGATGGTAAATATCTTGCCTACATTGCTCCAGATGAGAAAAACGTTTTGCAAGTATGGGTACGAACTGTAGGTAAAGAAGACGATCGCCAAGTTACTGCCGACAAAAAACGAGGCATTCGGATCTATTTTTGGACTTATAACCAAGAGCAACTGATATACCTCCAAGATGCTGACGGTGATGAAAATTTTCATCTCTATCAAGTAAATATTCAATCAAACATGGTGCGCGACTTAACTCCATTCCAAGGAGTTAAAGCAAATATAGTAGATATAGATCATAATTTCCCTGACCAAATATTGGTGGGATTGAACCTGAAAAACCCCCAAAGCTTCGACGTTTATCGCATCAACCTCAATAATGGTGCAGTAGAATTTGATACCCATAACCCCGGAAATCTTATTGCTTGGACTGCTGATGCTCAATTTCAAGTCCGGGCAGCGATCGCCAGAACTGAGGATGGAGGTTCCGAGATAGTTTATAGGGAAACTACTGAAAAATCTTGGGAAACTATGCGACACTGGGGGCCAGATGAAGAAGGTGGTCCAGTTATGTTCTCAGATGATGGGAAAATTCTCTATATATCAGGTAATCACGATGCTAATGCTCTACGTCTACTTGCTCTCGATCTCGTTGCTCGTCAAGAAAAGGTAGTTGCTGAAGACCCTCAATATGATTTTAGTGGCGCTATCATTCATCCTACTACTCGTAACATTGAAGCAGTAGGTTTCTACAAAGACAAATTAGAATGGCAAATTTTAGACGATAGTATTGTTGCAGATTTTGAATTCCTGAAATCTGCTCACAAAGGCGAGTTTCGGATCGTAGACCGAACTCTTAACGATCTAAACTGGTTAGTATCTTATTTCACTGATGACGGACCAGCTTATTATTATGCCTACGATCGCTCTGCCAAAACTACAACGTTTTTGTTTACGAACCAACCACAACTAGAAGGTTTACAGTTAGCTCCTATGGAACCTGTTTCTTATACTGCTAAGGATGGTTTAACTATTCATGGGTACTTGACTAAACCTGTGGGGGTTTCCAGTCCAACTTCGGCAGTGCTTTTAGTTCATGGAGGACCTTGGGCGCGAGATACTTGGGGTTATAGACCGCAAGCTCAGTGGTTAGCTAACCGGGGTTATGTGGTATTGCAGATTAACAGGACTTACGCAAAGACACTATATATAGCGTATGCCAAATAGAGCGATGTAGC